>OMYE01000037.1 GCA_900315145.1 uncultured Pseudomonadota bacterium
TGTTCGGCTGTCGGATTTATTTCCGTCTTGAAGCTCTTTAGCAATTTCCTTATCACCTTCTATTTGTTTTTATACTTACGAAGTCCGTACAACAATAATGTCCTTTTGTAATATATTTAAACATATTTAATTACTAATATCAATATTTTTAATTACTTAAAAAATCTCCCGGAAACATCCAGTCTACTCGATTATATATACAACATTTACCCTGTCGGCAAATTCCATGCTGTCAGGAGAATATACACCGCCATCCGCACTGTCTACGGAATTTACCCCCATAGTCTTCATCATCCGGAGGTTGTTATAGCGGACAGCCCCGCCTTCATTTGACTGATACTCCACTGATTTAACCCGAACCAGTTTAATATCAAGTCCTTTGGCTATCTGAGCCGCCTTCTTTCTGGCATCAGCCACGGCTAGTTCCCTTGCCTTATCCCTTACGCTTTCCGGATGCTCCACCTCATAGGATATATTATAAACCGTGTTGATCCCGGAGCTCATAGCCACATCCAGCACGGTGGAGATCACACCGAAGTTATGCAGTCTGATTTCCACCTCCCTGTTCGCTCTGTAGCCCTTCAGAATATGCTCTCTTCTGGTATTGTCATAGGAATATTCAGGCATAACGGTAAGACCGGCTGCCTTAACCGAACCCTGACTGCCGAAGTCAATTTCATTTTTGAGCTTCTGATGATTCTTAAGTCCGTTAAGAAAAGCCGTCACCGTCTGCTCCACCCGGTCACGGGCTTTTTCGGCTGTGCTTTCCAGATAATTAACAGATACCACCACTGTCGCCATGTCCGGAGCAGCCTTCACGAGGGAGGTTCCCTCAACATTCATGGTCCGCAGTGCTGCTTCACAGTTCTCCCCGGCAGTTGCGGAAAAAGGCAGCAGAGCAGTCGCTGTCATGATAACGGTCAGCAGACGGCGGCTGAAACAACCCGCACGTTTATTTTTCAAGTATTGATTTCTGTAACATAACATTTGAATTCTCCTACTCCGGATATTTATTGAACACAAGTGAATAGTAGCACACTCATAAAGGTAATTATCCGACCGCAGCACAAATTACCGGTAAAAATCATACTCCAGCCACGCTTTTCCGGATAAATGAGTATTAAGTGCCTTATCCATAAATCAATCAATCCTTATGATAGAAATAACTGTCTGAATCAATCACAACCTTAACACTGTCTTCTCATTTTAACGCTTATGTATTATAATATTTCATACTAAACTGATATGTTTTTAACCGGTTGCGCCTTTTTCGGCTGATTTGTATCGATAAAGAAAGGACATTTGTGGTAGAATAAGCGCAAATTTTCAGGAATAAAAATACAATGTCATATTTTTTATTATTTTTAAGCGCAGCCATAGTTAATAATTTCGTGCTGGTGAGATTTCTGGGGATCTGTCCTTTTGTCGGTGTATCCAAGCAGCTCAGTTCCGCCACCGGAATGGGAATGGCCACAACCTTCGTTCTGGTACTCACCTCAGCAGTCTGTTATATTCTGAACAAACTGGTACTTATTCCGTTCGATATCACCGAACTTGGACTCATAACCTACATTGTGGTTATAGCAGCCGTGGTACAGTTCACTGAACTCATGATAAGACATATCAGCCCGAAGATATTCAAGCAGCTCGGTATCTACCTGCCGCTGATTACCACCAACTGTATAGTGCTGGGTCTTGCCCTCATTAACGAAAGCATGGACTACAACTTCTTTGAAGTACTGGTATTCAGTCTCGGAGCAGGTGCAGGCTTTGCCCTGGTACTGGTTATCTACGCAGCCATGCGTGAACGTCTGGCTCATGCGGATATTCCCGGGCCTTTTAAGGGCAGTGCCATTGCCCTCGTGACCGCCGGTCTTCTCTCCATGGCATTTATGGGGTTCACCAATCTTATCAGCGGTTAACCGGCATTTTTTCAACATGTCCGAAAAAAAATACCGCCGGCATGTCTCTCAGGGATAAAAAATGCAGTCTGTATATACCGGAGAGGCAGAATGACACGGAACAAGAAAAACATTTGAGACAAACTACAAGATGCAACAGTTTATAGTACTAATTCTATTCACATCAGCCACCTTCGGCCTGGGCTTTCTGCTGAGCTATGCCTCCAAAAAATACCGGGTGGAATCCGGCAACCCTACCGCCGAACTCATTAATAAAAGTCTGCCGCAGGTTCAGTGCGGCCAGTGCGGTTATGTCGGATGTTCTGAATATGCTCTTGCTATTGCCGAGGGCAAGGCACCAATTAATCTCTGTACTCCCGGCGGTGATATGGTTATCAAAAAAATTGCCGGGATTATGCATATCCCTGAACCGAAGCCTGACGGCACGGATGACGGTGACTTAATCGCAAGCATTGACAAATCACTGTGTATAGGCTGTACCAAATGTTCAAAAGTTTGTCCCTATGATGCCATTGTGGGACAGCTGAAACAGGCGCATACAGTTAATCCTAACTACTGCATGGGCTGTAAAAAATGTATTGATACCTGTCCTAAAAAATGTATTGCCATGGTTATCCCTGACCCTACTACCGATACCTGGAACTGGGTTATTGAAGCAAAGGAGAATAAGCAGTAATGTCCAGATGGGATAAAATAAAAAACGGAGAAATCTACTCATTCAAGGGTGGCATCTATCCGCCGGAAAATAAAAACACTACCGACTGTCCTATTGAACAGCTGCCCTCCCCTTCAAGACTCGTGCTTCCGCTTAAACAGCACAGCGGTACGGCGGCGGACGTACTCGTTGAGGTAGGACAGCACGTACGGATGAACGAACCTCTTACTGCTCCGAAAAGCACCATGCAGGTACCAATTCATTCCCCTGTTGCCGGAACCGTAGAAGCAGTAACCATGCATAACGTTCCGCATCCTAGCGGTTATGCCGAGCCGTGTATTGTCATAAAATGCGATGACGGCTTTGACTATGCCGGGATACAGGAGGATCAGATTCATCATTATGATCCCATACCCGACTACCGGGAAAAAACAGTTGATGAGCTGCTCGAAAGAATTAAATCCATGGGTATAGCCGGTCTCGGCGGTGCAGGCTTCCCTACAGACGTAAAACTGAGAAGCTCCGCCAGTGCCAACAACTGTCAGCTTCTTATCATTAATGGTGCTGAATGCGAGCCGTATATCACCTGTGACGACCGTCTGATGCAGGAAAGAGCCGACAGAATCATGGAAGGTATAAGTATTCTGCAGTATATACTGAAACCTAAATACACGGTAATTGCTATTGAAAACAATAAACCGAAAGCCATTGCCGCCATCGAAAAGAGTCTCGGGGAAAGCGGTCTTAAGGACACCAGAGTAACGGGCATACCGGTAAAATATCCTTCCGGTGCCGCCCGCAATCTCATTACCATAATCACCGGTATTGAAATCTCCCACAGTGCCCGTTCAACCAGCTATGGTATTGTGGTACACAATGTATCCACCGTTTATGCCGTTGCCGATGCCGTACTCAGAGGGCAGCCTCTTATCAAACGTATAGTCACCGTTACCGGTTCAGCTCTTAAAAAACAGGGGAACATTGAGGTTCCTCTAGGATACAGCATTCAGGATATCATCGGATATTTCGGCTACCGGAAGCCGTCAACAGCCAGAATCATTATCGGCGGTCCGATGATGGGCTTTACCATTCCTCAGGCGGATGTACCGGTTATCAAAACCACCGGATGTATCATCGCTCCAGGTGAACATGAAATTGAACGAACCAAGCCTCAGGTAAACTGTATCCGCTGCGGTCGCTGCGCCAGAGCCTGTCCTTCACGCCTGATTCCTTATGAACTCTATGCATACAGCGTGGCCGGTGAGCACGAGGCCGTACTTAAATGCGGTATCAAGAGCTGCATAGAATGCGGCTGCTGCTCCTATGTCTGCCCGAGTGCCATCCGTCTGATTGCCGAATTCCGTCAGGAAAAGGCCCAGCTCCGTCTGGAAAAAATGAAAAAAGACAAATTCAAGATGGCCAAGGAGCGTTTTGAGGCCAAGCAGCAGAAGCTTCTTGAAGAGGAAAAGCTGCGGGCGGAACGCAAAGCTGCGGCACTTGCCAAAGCAAAATTAAAGGCAGCAGCTCCGGCAAAACCTGCCGCCCCTGTATCTGCTGCTCCAGCAGTAAATCAGACCGCCAAAGAGACCGTACAGTCTGAAACAGCTGTAAAGCAGCCCCTGATTCAGCCCGAGTCCGCAAAGGTTGCGATCACTCCGGCAAAGAAGGAGGACAGCGGAGCAGTCCTCAGCAAACCGCGAAGCAGTCTCTCACCGGAGGAGCTTGAGAGAAAGAAACAGCTGGCTCTTGAAAAAGCCAGACAGCTCAAAGAGGAAAGAATGAGAAAGAAAGCCGCAGAAGCAGCCGGCACTGATGCCGTCAAGGAGAACAACTAATGTCAGATACCCTTTTACAGGAAAGCGCACCTCATGACTTAAGTGTTTCCACCACCGGTAAGGTAATGAGAATTCTAATGCTCTCACTGATTCCGGCACTGGTGGCACACGTGTATTTTTACGGATACGGCATAATTATCACCATGATTATCGCCCTGATTAGCTGTGTGACGGCAGAAGCTGTCTGTCTCAGACTCCGTAAAAGAAAAATCAATCTTTTATGGCGTGATTCGTCAGCCATGGTAACAGCAGTGCTTCTGGCATTCACCCTTCCGCCGCTCACCCCCTGGTACCTCACAGTAATCGGTTCCCTGTTTGCCATTGTTATAGCCAAGCAGATTTTCGGGGGACTGGGTCAGAACCTGTTCAATCCTGCCATGGCCGGTTTTGTATTTCTGCTCATCAGTGCCCCGCTGCCGCTTACCACCTACGTAAACGCCATGCCTGATGCCACGGACATAATAACCCCGGCGAGAGCCTCATCTATCATTTTTAATGTGAACCGGGATGCCGTGGAAAACGAAATTAACAGCAGGATTAAAGATCAGGACTATCTCAATAAATTCATTAAAGCGGAACAGCTGAAGATTGCCGACGGCTACACCGGATCAACAATACTTGTTGATGCCAAGCATGAGCAGCCCGCAAAATCAGTGGAGATATTTGCGAGAAACAATGTTCCGGACATCAGCTCCTACACCCTTTTTGCCAGAATAGTCATAGGTCTCACTTTCCTTTTAGGAGGAGCGGTTCTGCTCTTTAAGGAAATTATTGATTTCCGCATTCCGCTGGCGTTTATAACAGTAAGCTCCGTTCTCACAGCAGCTTTCCACTTCTGTGCTCCGGAGCTTTATTTAAGCACGTTCTATCACCTGTTCTTCGGGGCTACCATATTCGGGGCTTTTTATATCATGACCGATCCGGTTACCGCAGTTTCCAAACCGTCCGGCGCATATATCTACGGTGCGGTGATTGCAGTGCTGTTCACCATCATCCGTAATCTCGGCGGCTATCCTGATGCCGTTGCCTTCAGCGTACTTCTCGGTAACGCCGTGGCCCCGCTGATTTTTGTAATGACCAGAAGAAGAGAATTCGGTCAGGGATTTACTCCGGAGAATATCAATGACTAATGCAACATCCTTTAAAAACAGTTCAGCCTACGTAGGTCTGCTTCTAGGTACTATTACTTTTTTCTGTCTGGTTTTTGTATTTATTACCAGACAGGCAACTTCAGAAGCCATAAATGAAGTAAACTCCTCCGCCCAGAACAAAGCCTTCAAAGAGCTGCTCGAAGGCATCACCTACAACAACAATCCGCTGAAAAGCTGCTATCTTATCGATGGTCTGGGCAAAAAGGATCATAAAATATATGTAGCGAAATTCAATGACACCCCTGTTGCCTACATCACCTACTACGATGTTGCCGGCGGCTACAGCACACCTTTTTCCATGGTTGCATCCGTTGACAGCAGAACCGGAACAATCAACTACGTTGATGTAGTGGAATTTAATGAAACCCCGGGACTCGGAGACAAGATTCTCAGAAAAAAAGGCAACTATCTGGACAGCTTCAAAGGGGTAAATCTTAGTAACCGCAAATTTGAAGTAAAAAAGGACGGCGGTGACTTTGACTTCTTCACCGGAGCAACCGTTACCCCGAGAGCGGTAGTAAGATCAACCAGAGTGATGCTCGAAAGAATCAGCAGCGTTTCCCTTGATAAACTAACACCTTGCGAGGCTTCAGACAATGGTAGGTAAAATTGCGGAAATTTTTAAAGACGGACTGTGGACCAAGAATCCCGGACTGGTTCAGCTTTTAGGATTATGTCCTCTGCTTGCTGTAACCTCAACCGCCACCAATGCATTAGGACTCGGACTCGCCACTATCGCGGTACTCACCATATCAAATGTGCTGATAGCCATGATTCGCCGTCTCCTGCGCGAGGAGGTACGCATAATCATGTACGTTATCATTATTGCTTCAGTGGTAACCTGCGTACAGTTATGCATGCAGGCGTACTGTTCCGGTATTTATGAAACACTCGGCCTGTACATTTCACTCATTGTTACCAACTGTATTATCATTGCCAGAGCGGAAATCTTCGCTTCCAAGAATAATGTCGGACTTGCTGCTCTTGACGGTCTGGCCAACGGTCTGGGATTCACTCTGGTACTGCTCTGCATCGGCACCATCAGAGAACTTATCGGAAACGGTACGGTACTTGCCGACCTTGATCAGCTGGTAGGTGCCTGGGGAGCTGATTTGAAGCTCACGGTATTTCCATCAGACAAGGGGCTGCTGGTGGCCATTCTGCCTCCCGGAGCCTTCATCACTTTAGGATTACTGGTAGCGCTTAAGAATAATCTCGATAACCGCAGATTCTTAAAACGCAACTTCAAGAAGCGTCAGAATGAAGAGACCAGTATCAGTCAGAATTCAGAAAACTAAAATATACGGGCCGGCAACGGCCCGGCACATTTACCTGAATTTTCTCCCTCATACATCCTCGAATATAACTCCCAAACTTCTGACATCTGTGTTACATCTCATGAAATATTACATATAACCGTTCAAAACCGGATAAGAACAGTTCAAAACATTTTGTAAGCTTTTATTGTTTCTTTACCACAGCCTCATACGTTCTGTTCGGGGAGAGATTAATTTCCATTTAACTCTATTAAACTGCATTCTATAAGATGCTGGATTTTATTAATTACTGTTATCCGGGTTTACCGCAAGATGCAATCAGTTGAGATTTGTCAGGCGCACATTGGCTGACAGTATACGTTACATGTCATCCCGGCAGACAAATTTTTCTATCGCAGTACGATATAATTCTATATAAAAAAAAGACTCCGACGGTCACGTACTGTCGGAGCCAAATGTGCAATAGCACACGGGATAAAACTGATCATTTAATATAATGCAATTGGTGTGCCAACTTCCAAAAAAAATATTTAAAAAAATTTTTTATATTATTTTTCTTTCATTAAATGCTTTTAACTGAAATATCTATCATGCTGTTCACCTGTGCTATACCCCGTAAATAACCGGAGTAAATTACATTGGTGTAATTTTATACTATATGTTTTATATATTTATATACTACACCTAAATACATATTTAATATTTACTAATAGATTACATCATAAATTGATGTAATCTAAATTATTATAAAAAAAACAGAGACAAGGCTCCGGTGACTGATATCTGTTTTTATCAGTCGATATTTACGGCAGAAATATCGTGTTGTTTTTGAAAAAATTATTTTTTATAAAAATAAAACAGAATATTGAAAAAAATAATTAATACAATCACCCTGCAAATGTATGTTTGTTAATTCTTAACTTGTGCATTTAACAATAGTATTTGCATTTTGCAAATATTATTGTTAAATGCACAAATATCTTAACCTGCAGATATCTGAAGCCTATTTTTCAGATAGTGGAAATCAGAAGACGAAAAGAAAAAGAAGCATTAAAAAATTCCAACTGACATTGGAAAGAGAAAGAGAAATCAAAAAAAAATAAAACTCCGGAAATAAAAAAATAATATCTGATTCCGTCAGCCAATCCCGCTGTGATAAAAGCTTACCGCAAACTCAGCTAACAACTGCCACAATTACTGCAGCCGTTACAGGCTGGTCGTCTGCTGCATTTAAGGCAGCGGAGTTTAAAATACGGCTGATAGGAATCCTCCGGGATTGGATATCCAAGATTATCATGCAGCTTAAACTCGATTTTTTTACCGTAATAACTCAAACCGGAAAGAAATGCCTGCTCCGTCTGCAGAATATTTCCTTCAATACGGTAGGTTTTTCCATCCTTCACAAATAATCTGCCCGTGCCGCAGAAAATAAATGTCACGTTATGTCTCCGGCATTCATCGCTGAGTGTTTTTACCCATTCATAATGACACGGTCTGGAGCCGCTGTAGTTTTCTCCGTCACAGAGAACCTGCTCTATCTGATTAAACGGCAGATATTTTTCAATAGAAACAGGACCGATGAATGGTGCACACATTATCCCCTTATGTTTAAAGGGAAGATCCAGAAGATATGGAATTCTTTCATCAGTTCTTTTCTGGTTTTCACAGCTGACGTTGAAAAAGACATTTTCCCAACCGTCGCCCCAGTCCTCCGGAAGATTTGCGGCGACCCGCTGCGGACGTTTAGTAAGAAGATAGAATTTAACATCTGGGCGCTGTCTGATTATATCCCAGGCTTTCGGACGCCACGCATCGGCTTCTTTTAAGAAGAAATCAGATGTCATGCATACACGCAGCATTTCTCCGCTTTTTACCTTGTACTCACCGTTCCTGTCCCTTGACAGAGGATAATTGAATCCGGCACCCGTGCAGTAGATATCAGCGCCGTTGTGATCCCGCATTTTATCCAGAAAGAACATATAGCAGTTCCGGCATCCTTCACTGCATTTAATACAGCCGTGCCACGGATTCCAGATATCATGCATAGAATAACAATCCTTGAGACGGAAATACCGTCCTTAAAAAACAACTATCAGTAAGAGATTTAAAAGAAGAAAAAACTAAGAAACAAAAAACTGAAAATCAGTCGACTTTCAGTTTTTATTTTACATTCAGATTAAACCGGCTCTCCTCACCTGTCTTCGAGAATTGAGATATATATCCTTCAATTAAGACATATCAGGATACTCAATTCCAGGTCTGAACCGGTTATACCCTCTAAAAAAGCAGTTATTAAAGAAGTACACGAGCCTTTAAGGTACCTTCAATGTTCTTAAGATCATTGAGAACCTCTTCAGGTCTGTCATGATGTATTTCCATAACTACATAACCGATTTCCGGAGTAGTCTGTAAATACTGTGCAGCTACGTTAATGCCTTTTTCTGCAAAGATCTGGTTAATCTTATTGATTACGCCAGGAATATTCTTATGAATATGCAGGAGACGGCTTACACTGTTACCCTGCTTAGGTAATGATACTTCAGGGAAGTTGACAGCGGTAAGGGTTGAACCGTTGTCTGAGTACAATGCCAGCTTGTTGGCAACTTCAATACCGATGTTTCTCTGAGCTTCCTGAGTTGAAGCACCGATATGCGGAGTCAGAATAACGTTGTCGAACTTGGTGAGAACACATTCAAACGGATCGCCGTTCTTAGCAGGTTCTACCGGGTAAACGTCACAGGCGGCACCGCTAACCTTGCCGGATTCAAGAGCTGCTGCAAGAGCATCAATATCAACAACTGTACCTCTTGAAGCATTCAGGAAGATTACGCCGTCCTTCATCTTGGCAAATGAATCAGCATTGATCATGTTCTTGGTGGTAGGACTTTCAGGAACATGCATGGTGATTACGTCAGCTCTGGCATAAAGTTCATCAATGGTTTCCACCTGATGGGCATTTCCGAGAGCCAGCTTGTTTTCAATATCGTAGAAGATAACATCAAGACCGAGAGCTTCTGCAATGATACCTACCTGAGTACCGATATGACCGTAACCGATGATACCGATGGTCTTGCCACGGGCTTCGTAGCAGCCCTTGGCATTCTTATCCCAGCCGCCACGGTGCAGCAGTGCATTCTTGGCAGGTACGGTTCTGAAGAGCTGCAGATATTCACCTGTTACCAGTTCTGCAACAGAACGTGTATTCGAATAAGGCGCGTTGAATACAGGTATACCGCGGTTTCTGGCTGCTTCGAGATCAACCTGGTTGGTACCGATACAGAAACAACCTACTGCACATAACTTATGGGCGGCTGCAAAAATTTCATCAGTTAAAAAAGTACGGGAACGGATACCAAGAAAATGAACATCCTTGATCTTTTCAAGAAGCTCTTCCTTGCCCATTGCCTTCTTCAGATACTCAACGTTGGTATAACCAGCTTTATTTAAGGTTTCAACTGCGCTAGGATCAACACCCTCAAGTAATAAAACCTTAATCTTATCCTTATCAAGAGAATAACGGCTCATCTCTTCTCCTTGTCTACTTATCTGCTACACAAAAAAAACAAACGCTGACAGCTAAATAACACCACAGATGACTGGAATGTATCCGACTGTCAGGTCAGTATGGTTTACTCTGCCGTGGCCCGGACATGTAATTCCGGATTTTTCATCCCTTTGACGGAAATCACGGTGAGACTTTGCTGATTCTCCCGGGGAATCAGCTTTCAAGTATTTGCAGGATGAAAACATCCTTTAACATATACCGCCGGTTCCAGACTCATATACTGAGGCTTTTCCGGCGTAGCACTATTTCCGGCACAGCCGTACCGGATAAAATGCGGTCATAAAATTACTTGTTAACTTCTCTGCGCTTCTTAACAGCTTCAGAAAGCATTTCAAGTACAGTTTCAGTATCTTCCCAGCCGATACATGCATCGGTGATACTCTGACCGTATACCAGCTTGTCGGCGCAGCCTTCAACCAGATCCTGACGGCCTTCAACCAGATGACTTTCAATCATAACACCGAAAATACCCTTGGTGCCTGAAGCAATCTGTTCACTGACGTTCTTGGCAACTTCAACCTGCTTCTTGAACTTCTTTTCACTGTTGGCATGGCTGAAGTCAATCATTACAACAGGATCCAAACCGGCCTTTGCCAGATCCTCAACCGCCTTGTTAACGTGTTCAGCTGAGTAGTTAGGTCCCTTGCTGCCGCCACGGAGAATAATGTGGCAGTCTTCGTTACCTAATGTCTTAACGATAGCGCTGTGACCGAACTTGGTTACTGAGAGGAAGGTGTGTTGGGAAGCTGCAGACTTAAGAGCGTCCATAGCAATCTTTACAGTACCGTCAGTACCGTTCTTAAAACCTACTGGAGCAGAGGTTCCTGAAGCAAGTTCTCTGTGAACCTGGGATTCAGTGGTTCTGGCACCGATAGCCACCCATGAAATGAATTCATCCAGGTACTGAGGAGTCAGAACATCAAGATATTCGGTAGCAATCGGCATACCGAGCTCATTGATGTCGAGCAGTAATTTACGGCCAATCTTGAGACCGGCGTTCATATCGAATGAACCATCCATGAACGGATCGTTGATTAATCCCTTCCAGCCTACTGTTGTACGTGGCTTTTCAAAGTATACACGCATTACAACCTCAAGAGTGTCTGCATACTTTTCACGCAGCTTCATCAGACGTTCAGCGTATTCCATTGCGGAATTCACATCATGAATTGAACATGGACCGGTGATAACAACCAGACGGTCATCATTTCCCTTCATGATATTGTGTATCTTTTCTCTGGCACTGATAACAGTGGCAGCAGCTTTTTCAGTTACCGGATACTTTTCACTGAGAGCTACCGGCGGTAACAGATTGGTGATTTCTTTAATTCTGATATCGTAAATTTTTTTGTTCATATTTTTATTCTTTTTTTACACGCAGCGAGTTCCGGCACGGGATCAGTACAGCATAGAAACAAATCTCAGTACGCCATATCGCATAAAACTGTTGAAAGTTAAAATTTTGTAGTTCATTTTAAATGCCTGCACATCATTAGTCAAACTCTAAATACTGCGTTGACATTTATTGTCATGTAGAGACGGAGAAAAAACGTGTCTGATTATTGCATCAAACTGTCCGGCCGGTAAGAAATTGCTGTAACTTCAGCGGAATTCTTATACCGATGTCTAAATATAACGCTCATCTGTTGAAATAATATACCGCAAATAAGCTGTACAGCATACTGTGTCTTATCTGCGTTCCGGCTTTCCACAGCCGTTTTCTATACATTTTTTAAGCAACATATCAGATATTATTTTACTTTTACGGCATAATAATGGTGTTAATAGTGTAAAATAAAACAAGTCAATAAACCTGATGACAGACCTGTTAGTACGGTTACAGATATTGCAAAATTTTTTTAACAGTCCCCTATTGCCTAACGCTTAACATTTAATACTATGAAAAAAATTCTAAGTAAATCCCAGTTCATTGACGCCTACAGAAAGTTTCTGCCTTATGTAAAGCCTTATATTTTATGGGCGCTGCTGGGTATCATTCTCACTGTTCCCGTCGGTGCACTGGATGCAGTAATCGCCTACTTCCTGAAACCGTTCATGGATAATGTAATGGTCAACAAGCAGGAGAATTTTGCGGCAATGGTACCGTACATCATTGTCGGATTCACGTTGATGCAGGGATTGTTCATATACTGTTCAGCTTTGGTTAACGGATATGTCGGCAACAAAATCACTCTGGACATCAGACGCGATCTCTACAATAAGCTCATCCACATGGATTCAGCCTATTTTGACAGGAATAATTCCGGTGACATCATCTACCGTTATTATAACGATGCGGATCTCGCATCCAGCGGTCTCATCAACAACATGAAGCTTTTCCTGACCAGATTCTTCTCCTCGGTATCTCTTATCGGGGTGCTTCTCTATAATTCATGGCAGCTGTCAATCATTGCCATCGGCGTACTGGTCATTCTGGTACTTCCGCTCAGGGTGGTCCGTAAAAAAATCAAAGACATCATGAATAAGACCTATACCGAAAACGCCTCAATTATCAGTCTCTACAACGAGGTCTCCGGCGGTCAGAACGTCATCAAGAGCTACAATCTCCATCAGCACATGAACAGGAGATTCGAGGCTATTTCCTCCCAGCTTTTCAAACTGAGCATGCGCCTCATCAGAAATACCAACTGGCTCTCCCCTACCATGCATCTTGTTGCAGCCTGCGGTGTGGCAATAGTTATCGCCTTCGGCGGTAATCTTATAATAAACGGTACCATCACCAGCGGAGAATTCGTATCTTTTCTTACCGCACTGATGATGCTCTACACCCCACTCAAGGCCATCGGCAATAATTTCATCGAAGTTCAGAAATCCATCATAGCTCTCGATCGTATCTATGAAATCTTCAACAGAGAAACCGTAGAGGAAACCGACAGCAGACAGAATAAAAAGAAGCTCGAAAGCATCGGCAGCTCCATCAGCTTCACTAATCTCTCATTCTCATATGACGGTACCAGACAGATTCTCAAGAACATCAATCTTGAGGTCAAAAAATCCCAGACTGTCGCTTTCGTCGGTAATTCCGGCGGTGGCAAGTCAACCATCTGCTCTCTGCTTCCCCGACTTTATGAATGGCAGAGCGGTGATATCCTCATCGACGGCACCAGCATAAGGGATTACGACATCTGCTCACTGCGAGACAAGATCTCCTACGTCTTTCAGGATAATTTCCTGTTTAACGACACCATCCGCAACAACATCATGATGGTAAATCCTGATGCTACAGCAGAAGAAATAGACAAAGCCATAAAGAACGCCTGTCTTACTGACTTTATAAACAATCTGCCTGACGGTCTGGATACAGAAATCGGTGAACGCGGAGCCCTGCTCTCGGGCGGTCAGAAGCAGCGCGTGGCCATCGCCAGAGCCTTCCTGAAAAATGCTCCTATCGTTATCCTTGATGAAGCAACCAGTGCACTTGACAACAAATCTGAAAAAGTGGTTCAGGAGGCTCTGGAGAATCTTATGAAGGACAGAACAGTCTTTGTTATCGCCCACCGCTTAACCACCATTCAGAATGCTGACGTCATCGTGGTTATTAACGAGGGACAGATTGTGGAACAGGGTACACATGAGGAACTTCTGAAACTGAACGGTGCCTACAGTGCCCTCTACAACACAAAACTGCAGATAGAAAACAGACAGAAGGAAATCAAAGCTTAATACTTTAAGCTTTTTCTTAAAACCTGAGTCAGCCGGAGGCAGTAGCATATTCCTGCCCCCGGCCGCATAAAAACAGGTTTCATACAGTTACACATACCATCATGAAGGTTTGCTCTATCCGGTAAATACCTGTTTTTTTCTTAATTTCCTCCCCATAATGCAGCCGTGATGCGTCCGGAATCAGCTTTTTCATCCTTTCAAACGGTATTCACATTTTCCCGGTACTTAAGAATTTCCGGGTAATAGGAAAAATCATTATTTTTCTTCAAGTTGTAGTAGAATACCCGCATTAGGACGAACAGACATAAAACAGGTTGAATCAATGAAAAGTATCGAACTCCTCGCTCCGGCAAAGAATCTGAAATGCGGCATGGCCGCCATAGACAGCGGTGCTGACGCCGTCTACATCGGCGGTCCGTCTTTCGGAGCCAGAATCAATGTTCCCAACACCATTGATGATATTGCCTGCCTTACGGATTATGCTCATCAGTTCGGGGCAAGAATTCATGTTGCCCTTAATACAATTCTTAATGACAGCGAGCTTGAAGAGGCCAGAGACCTTTCCTTCAAACTGTACGACATCGGAGTCGATGCTCTGATCATTCAGGATCTCGGACTGATAAACGGTCCTCTTCCTCCTATCGAACTTCATGCCAGCACTCAGCAGGACAACAGTTCTCCGGAAAAAATTAAATTTTTAGAGGAGATCGGATTCTCCCAGGCAGTACTGGCAAGAGAACTCAGCTTAAATGACATCAGGGAGATTAAAAAACAGGCCGGCAGCATTAAACTGGAGGCTTTTGTTCACGGGGCTCTCTGTGTAGGCATGAGTGGAAGATGCTATCTTAGTGCCGCCATTACCGGAAGGAGTGCAAACCGTGGTGAATGCGCCCAGCTCTGCCGCGTTGCCCAGAATCTTTTTGATAAGGACGGCAGACCTCTTGCCACTAATAAATTTCTGCTATCCTTAAAGGATCTCAACCAGACCAGAAATCTTAAAGAGCTGATAGATGCAGGTATCAGCTCCTTTAAAATAGAGGGACGACTGAAGGATGAGGGTTATGTCCGCAATGTCACAGCGTGGTACCGCCGGCATCTTGATGCCGTTATAGACGCTGATCCGGAACTCTGCCGCAGTTCCTTCGGTACTGTTAAAACAACATTCACACCTGATGTTGCCAAAAGCTTTAACCGCGGTTTTACCGAATACAATACCCATGAAGTCAAGGATAACTACGCCAACTTTAACGCTCCGGGATTTGTCGGGGAAAAAATCGGTAAACTCCGTGGTGTCAAAGGACATGTTCTCGAATTTGATTTATTCAGAAATATAGAGCTGCATAACGGCGACTCACTTAACTATTACAGAAGTGATGCCGAACTCACCGGCTTCCGTATAAGCAAGGTTGTCGACGGCACGAAGGCGGAAATATTCCAGGATTTACCGTTCATCCGTCCGGGCACGGTTTTCTACCGCAGCAAGGATGCGGATTTTGAAAAGACTCTTACCGACAGCTCCAGCATAAGAACCATGGAGCTCCATCTCAGCTACAGCGAGTCTGATACCGGTGTCACCCTCTCGGGATACGATGAGATGACTGCCGGGCAGCCGGTTTCCGTTACCCTGCCGCTTCCGGAATACAATCCGGCGAATGACCGGGAAAAGCTTAAGGAAAACATTACCGGAAAAATAGGCAGACTTGGTAACACCTGCTATCGTCTTGCTGAACTCGATCTAAACCTCAGCCGTTATTATTTCGTACCTCAGAGTATCCTTAATGAACTGAGACGCACTTTTACAACCGCACTGGAAAAGCGTAAAAAAGAGCTCATGATAAAGGTTACAGACCATTCAGGAATGTTAAAAAACAGTACTCCTCTTACTCAGGAGGAAAAAAGACTGGGCTTCAAAGCCAATATCTTCAACAGTCTGGCAGAGGAATTCTACATAAAGCACGGGGCCGAATGTACCATCCCGGCCTATGAGAGGGATAAAGGAAATGAGCCTAGAGAGGTGCTGGTATCAAAGCACTGTCTTCATTACTGCTTCGGACTCTGTCCTTTACGGCACCATGCAGCCAGACAGCCTTTATATCTGCAGATAGGCAGAACCTTCTTCGAGGTACGCAACAACTGTGCCAGATGCCGGATGTCGCTTATCGGTCCTATTCCGCGACCTGCCTGCATTAAATAAAATTTCCGTAATTACCATCCGGCATGGAGCATTGATTCAATACCGCTCCCGGAACGGTAATTACGATTTCCGCTGCAAAACACCGGACTGTCCCTCAAAACAGGGCAGAATACCGGTACAATTTCTAGACAACAGCAGAGCATTATATTAACCTTGATTAAAAGAGAGTAGGAAAATCAGCCGTCATCACGGCTCCGCATAATTGAGGTTAAAACCGGCAACGGTTATTATTTACGCAGATGACATCACGCCTGACTCAATATCTTGATAAAAAATTCGGGCTCACAGCCGGTAACACCTCTGTTAAAACGGAAGTACTGGCCGGAACCTCTACTTTTTTTACCATGTGCTACATTGTAGCCCTCAATCCTAATATTCTCACCGGTTTTCAAACCGGAACTGAACTTTGGAATGCCATTTTCCTCGCAACATGTTTAAGTGCGGTCACCGGAACCCTCTTTATGGCTTTTCTGGCCAACAAACCTCTAGTGGTAGCCTCAGGCATGGGCATGAACACTTTCTTTGCCAGCATAGTTGCCAATATCGCCATAATAACCGGACTGAACTATGACCAGTCATACCGCATAGCTCTCTGCTTTATTCTTTTTGAAGGTCTTTTCTTTCTGATAACCTCTCTGGCCGGCATCAGACATAAAATAGCCAACGATATTCCCCCGTGCATCAAGCTGGCCATCGGTCCGGCCATCGGTCTGATGCTTATAAATATAGGTTTCGGAAGCAATGTAAGTATATACGCCGAGGGCAACCAGTACACCACGCCGTTTTACGTTATGAGAGATTTTTTCGGTGCCATGACCGCCTCATATTTAAAGTACAGCATGGGACACGAATACACCAAAATGGTTATTTCCGTACTTACCATATTCACAGGACTGTTTACCATTGTTCACTATCACCGGAAAAACAACCGGGCCTGTGTAATTATCGGTCTCCTGCTTTCCTCCGTCATGTACTGGACAATGGATTATTTCATTCTTAATGAAAATCCCTTCGCGGCAACCAGAGGCACATTCTTTCTACCTTCCTTCTCAAATCTTTACCGGCAGACCCTTTTAAGCTTCGATTTTCAGGGATTTATTAATCTTGGAGCCTACACGGCAGTTGTGGTGCTGGTCACCTTCTGTATCATTGATATGTTCGGTACCATCGGCAGCATTATCGGTACTGCCTCCAAAACAGGGCTGGTTAATGAACGTGGGGATATTCCCGGTATAAAGGAAGCTCTGACTTCAGATGCTGTTGCCACGGTCACAGCTGCCTGTACCGGTACCAGTACCAACGTCACCTTTGCTGAATCAGCCTCAGGAATCCAGGCCGGAGGACGTACCGGTCTCACCGCTTTTACCTGTGCGGTTCTTCTTTTTCTCTGTATATTTCTGTCACCGGTAATTTCGGTAATACCTGCACCGGCCACATCAGCAGCTCTTATCTATATCGGTATTGTCATGATGCAGGAATTAAACAAAATTGATTTCCGTGACATCGAGCAGATTACCCCGGCATTTGTCATGCTGGTAGCAATATTCTCCTCCGGTTCGGTTGGTAACGGCATCGGCGTCGCCCTGATATGCTATACGGTCATCAAGATGATCAACTTTAAATTCAGAGAGGTCTCCACCCTTACATACTGCGTATCCGCACTCTTTGCAGTTAAATTCTTTCTGGTATTCTGAGACGTCCGGAAAAATTCCGGAATTTTTGCTTGCGGTATCCTGATGGCATCGGCAGTTTTAAGATAGCAATAGAAAAAACGCTGTTTTTTCCTTCTTTCTGCCGGTATTAAAGCTCATTACAGGCAATATTGCACAAGAAACAATCAAGATCGTAAAAAAATGCCGAAATATTATTTTTTTTCTTTACAATTCGAAGTTACCACGTATAATACACACATATCCAGCGGACAGATGGCAGAGCGGTTGAATGCACCGGTCTTGAAAACCGGCGACGCGCGAGCGTTCCTGAGTTCGAATCTCAGTCTGTCCGCCATTCAAAAAGTTCAAATCAATCTTTAATCCTTTCTTAAATCCCCTGATAATCGTAATTTTCAATCTATTCAGTAATATTGATTTTTAATGAGTTTAATGTTTTGTTCTGTTTATACATATGTGTCTGAAACAGGATTCATTTATTCTCTCATTTATTCGTATCAAACAATAATACTTAAGCTGAAGCTCTAAATTTAAATCTAAGTCCTAATCTGAATCACAACAGAAATTATCTCAGTACTTTTTAACGTACAAATCGTACTGTAGCAGCAGTTTCCGGTTGCTTTTTCTTCTATCTAGTCAACAATTAACCAATTAAACCTTTTTTTACAATAATCATTTTACAAATATAAAAATACCTATATAATGAGCACATATTCCGTAGCGGACAGATGGCAGAGCGGTTGAATGCACCGGTCTTGAAAACCGGCGACGCGCGAGCGTTCCTGAGTTCGAATCTCAGTCTGTCCGCCATTCCAAAGATTTTCCTCTATTTCTCCCCCTTCAAT
>OMYE01000194.1 GCA_900315145.1 uncultured Pseudomonadota bacterium
CTTCTAGAGGAGCTAGAGGATAAGATTGAAGAATACGGCAGGCGCATCAGGGAAGGAAACTATCAGCTGATGAATGCTCCGGTTAATGAAGATAAGGATGACTCTGGAAAAAATGAGGAAAGTGAAGTAGGAACAATTTCCTCCGGAAACAACCGCAGTAATGCTTCGCTTATTGACGCATTAATCAAGAATAAATTGAACAGTTCAAAGAATAATCAGTCTAATTCTTCAGAACACCAGAGAACCTGATTCTGAATTTTTTCGGAAAATTCAGCCGGCAGCACGGGAAAATGCGGCTTGGTAATGATTGCTATCTGATGGCAGAAACGGAAGGAATGGCCGGTATTTACGTTTTTGGAATTTTAGTTAAATTGCAACTCGTATTTACAAAATATCCCCTTGAGGAAAAAACTTTAACAGCCGGTCATATTCTGCTGAAATGGATATTAGAAGATAATGAAAGAAACAAAAGAAATGATATGGCAGAAGCCCTGTGATTTAACAGCTGTAAATGAAATCGGAAGAAATTCCATGGTGGAATTTCTGAATATCAGATTTACCGCAGTAGGTGATGACTACATGGAGGCTGTTATGCCGGTGACCAACCGGACATGTCAGCCGTTCGGTTATCTGCACGGCGGTGCCGGTGCTGTTCTGGCGGAGACTCTAGGATCCATTGCCGGTAACTATGCCTGTGGTCCTGACTGTTCCTGTCTGGGGCTTGATTTAAATATTAATCATCTGAAGGCCGCCAGGCTGGGGGAGGAAATCAGGGCTGTAGCCCGTCCCGTACAGATCGGAAATACCATACAGGTCTGGCAGATAGACTCTTTTAACGGAAAGAATCAGCAGATAAATACAGCAAGACTTACGCTGGTGGTTCGCAGACATATGAAGGTGAATAGTGAGACGCAATAGTTCGAACATGGCGTCAGGAGTATTCTGAATTATTACCGAACGGGAATACGGAGAAAATTACTTCCGGAGAATATGTTCTGTTTATTCTTATAAGGCGGTTTCAGTGTTACAGGCGGCTCTAAGCCAGGAAGTCTTAATTTATCTATACAGGTATTTAAAGAAGAAAAGAAAAATTATCAGAAACTGCAGGATATGATGCAGATAATTCTGAGTGATTATTTGAAGGAGGCCCGTTATGACAGTTAATACGACGGTTAATCTAATTCCTCAGATTAAGTATACATGTACTGCTGTAAATCTTGATTACAGCAAAGGTATAAAAAACGACCTGTCCATGTTTTCCACCAAGTCAGGAGCTCTTCTTTTTGACTGGTCGTATGCGACCTCGATGACCCAGCGTATGGGATTTGGCAATGCTTATGACTTTAATATGTTTATTAAAGATACATCAGCCGGCACTCTTGCAAGTCTTAAGTTTCCAGTGAAAAAGAATTTACTGCAAATCAGTGATGTGATTTTTTCGACCGCTCCGGACAATTCTCATAAAACATTTGATAAATGGTACAAGCTGGTAAGTAAAAGTTGGACTGCCCTGGCCGGAGGAGTAGCTGTTCCGGTATTTATAGGAGCAACTTATTGCAAGGATGCGTACTACGATGAAGTTCTGACAGCACCGCTGGCTGTTCTCAGTGCCATTAATACCTTTTCGTTTGAAAATCCGAATACAACTAACGATGGTTTTGCTGATTCTTTTTACAGTTACAAATCTAAAAATGTTGTAACTAAGACAGAGAATGAATATGTTCAGTCCAATCTGGTGTTCAGTGCCAAGAATGTTCTCTCCATTAATGTAGATCGTAACGCACTTCCCGGTAAATGGGTAATGGCTGCGGTTCCGGCTACGGTTCCTACCGTGGCTAATCTTCTGGCTAAAGTTCCGGATGTGGTTCGCTTTTTTGACAAGGATTCGAAATCAGATAACAGTGATGTAAAAAGTGAATCCGGAGACGGATCCGCAGTTCAGATTAAAACGGATGAATCTTCTGTAGAGAATATATCTGTAGCATCTACAGACAGTAAGCCTCTGACTGTTTCTCTCTACTACTATGATGAAAATACTTCAGACAAATCTAAAAGCACCTTTAAGCCAGGAGTATATCTTAATCTTGATGCCACAGCTGTTGATGACAGGGCAACCGGGAATAAGGTTATAACCGGATTTGTCATGTCGGTATCAGCATATGTTAAGGTTAAATATGATGATAAACAATATTGTATCGGTCATGTAAAACTTGTTTCCCAGTCTGTATACTGGAATGAATTTGATACCTGCGGTCTCACAAATGATGATTTTAAAAAAGTCGCTAAAAAAAAGGTGGATTTATCAGATAAGGATAAAGATAAATTAGGTACTTATAAAAAGGCGATTTTAACCAATCTTGCCAAGTATCTCGAAAATGATTTGATAATAACCCGTCCCGATACTTCCTTATATAATGCCTGTTACTGTGTGAAAAAGGGAGATATCGCAAATCCTACAGAACAGAAACAAATTGATTCACTGGCATTGAAACACGCCGGACTTGAAGCTGACATCGCCTCTATAAGCAAGGAAAATCGTGACTATGTTGCGGCTAATTTTGCTTTCACCCTGTGCTTTGAGGTAATTGCTTTCACCCTGTGCTTTGAGGTAAGTTCAGATCAGACATCGGTTAAGGTATTTTCGTATCTTTCCGGAGGTATTAAGCTTCAAAAAACTGATCTTTCCCTGAATTCCTATACTGCAAGCAGTACAGGTGTGGATTTTAAAAGTACTGTCTACAAGGCTACTTTTTCCCAGAAAGATTCCGACAGTGAAGCAGGCAATACCGGCTCTGGTGAAATACTGAATTCCGGCGGTAATGTCTTCTGCTATTATCTTTCCTCAGAGAAATCGACCGTTAAATATACTTATAAGGTTAATAAAACCGGTGATCAGTATCCTGTAATGAAAAAGGATCAAAATAATTCATGGATACTTGATAAAGTAAATATGGATGCCAATTTTGTTATTGATCCCAACAGTGATATCAAATCAGATTTAATATACACTGATTTCAACGGGAGTATCAGCGGTTTGTTTTCAGCAAAAAGCGGAACTCTGTTAAAAGACAGCACCGGTATCACCTATAGCAATATTATACCCATTAGTATTAAG
>OMYE01000040.1 GCA_900315145.1 uncultured Pseudomonadota bacterium
TACTTAGAACACGCCGCCAGAATACTAGGTACCAATGAAATTGCTTTATTTTCACTATTAACTAATACGTCATTAACATTATCACAACTAAAGTCAACTGTATCCGCCGGCCATTTTAACTCATTACTTAAAGGTTTGTTACTTACCTGAAAAACCTTTATTAAATCCTGAAATACAGAAACCTCAGAGGTTTTTTGGTATGAACTGTTTAATGCTCTGGCACTGTATGCCTGTAAAGCCGCAAAACCCAGCATAGCGATTGAAACAATTAACATTGAAACCAATAATTCAACTAATGAAAAACCATTTCTTTTCATAATAATTCCTCATTATCCCGCATTGGTACACGGATTATTCTGTAACTTATGAGTGCCACCATCTTTAACCAATTCCTTTTGAATATCTCCTGATGTTCTCATGGTTATTCTAAACGCCTCATAAGATGATCCTATTCTGCGGCATATTGTAAATTTTACGTCACCGCCGACATTGATGTTAGCCGCACCGAACTTGGCAAAAGAAGTCAGACTGTTTTCCTTATCGGTAACACCTGACATACCATTAGGCAGAAACCGAACGTGATTCTGATTAGGTTGAATTCTTGTTTCTCCGACGTCAATAACCAAACCAATACTGCTGCTGCCACTATCTCTATACTCTATATCATATTGACCGACTATCTCATCGCCACTGCTGGTATTGCAATTCGTGGCATTGGCTGTGAATCCTGATCTTGCACAGATAAAAAAGCCATCAGACCAACTGGAGGTACTGCTTGACTGGATATCAACAACCTTGTTTCTCTGCATCGCTGTCATTCTAGCCAGTTCCAAACTGGAAATAAGAGACTCTGCCTTACTTCCCAAGTCCTGTTCCAGTTTCCAGTCACGCATATTCGGAATGGCAATCATCATTAAGATACCTGCCACACCAATGGCAATCATCATTTCAAGTAAGGTAAAACCGCGTTGTTTTAACCTGCTCTGCGATACCGATCTGGATCTACATCCTGTATCTCGCAGACTCGTTTTATTCAGATAAGTCATAATAAACTCCATCAGACTCAAAATATTCTATTTCTCCGCATTATTATATAATTGTAATAACTTTTTTAATCCGTGTTATGCCGGCGTTAAATATTTGAGAGATAAATACAAAAAAATTTACAATATTGATAATTTTATGTAAACAAACACCGTTTTTTTAGGCTTTATCTGACATTTTTACCTTCTTAAAAAAAGCTTACAGGTATTATTTTGTGATCAAATCTTTAATTTATTCAAAATCTGTGCACAAGTGTGTAAAAAATATTATCCATCCGTATCATTATGTTAATTCCACCAGCTATTAAATCATACTCTCCGTATATTACCTGTTAAACGGAATCATATTAAAAAATTCCCATTTGATTCTGTTTTTTTGATATTTTTTTTCATAATAGAATCTCGGATTTTCATCACATAACCTCAAGCAGTTTCTGATTACTGTTAGAAGAGAGTGAATGGATTTTTGAATATAAACACTTCATTAGAATTATTAAATAATTTGATAAAAGCAATCCTTCAAATCGCCTAAAAAAAACAATTTGAAAAATACCGAAAAAATTACTTTTTTTTCTTAAAGCTTTCCCTGTAGCAAACCCAAAAAGTGACCTATATCAAAAAGATAAAAAAATCAATACCGTTGCACAATTTTCGCCAATATTTTTCGCAAAAATAAAAAAATTCATGTTATATAAAAATATTTATTGCACAAAATTTCATTTTTCACAATAATGCACAAACTTAAAAAATATTAACGTTTATTTTGATGCAGGTTGTTAAAAAATAAACATCTTTTGGCAGGGGTGCAAACCCATTTGTGAGGTGCTACAAAAAGCCCATGAATAATTTATTTAACACTGAACTTAATTACCGTGAACTTATCAGCAAACACGGATCTCCGTTACTGATTCTAGACAAGGCGACAGTACGTTTCCAGTACAAGGAACTTGCAAGATCTCTTCCTAATGTAACTCTGCATTACGCTCTAAAACCGTTACCGAACAAAGACGTTGTAGCTTCACTCATTGAAGAAGGCGCCAGTTTTGATCTGGCATCCAGAGGGGAAATTGATCTTGTACGCTCTCTGAATATCAATCCGATGAAATGCATTCATACCCACCCTATCAAGAAGGATCAGGAAATCAAGTATTCTCTCGAATACGGCTGCAATACATTCGTTGTTGATAATGCTCAGGAAGCAAAGAAATTTATTCCATACAAGGATGAAGTAAAGCTCCTCATAAGAGTAAGTTTCCCAAATCCGGAAACTCCTGTTGACCTGTCAAAGAAGTTTGGTGTTTTACCTAAAGACTGTCTGGAGCTTTTAAAGCTTACCAAGTCTCTCGGTCTGAATATTCACGGTCTATCCTTCCATGTAGGGTCTCAGGTTCCTAATGCCAACAGGCATGTTGAAGCAATCAACGAATGCGCCGGAATCATCAAGGCAGCAAAGGAAAACGGAATTGAATTAAATGTTCTGGATATCGGCGGTGGTTTCCCTGTCGATTACGAAAAAGCTGAGGCTACAAACATTTTTGAATTCTGTGCCCCGATTCGTGAAGCTTTAAAGCAAATTCCTGCAGATATAAAAATAATCGCTGAACCGGGCAGATTCTTAAGTGCTCCTGCAATGATCAACATCTGTACAGTTGTCGGAAAAGCTGAAAGATTTGAAAAGCCATGGTACTACCTTGATGACGGTGTGTACTGCAGTTATAGCGGTCAGATTTTTGATCATGTTATTTATCCGAAATTCACTCCGTATGTAGATGGTCCGAAGCAGGAATCTGTTTTAGCAGGACCTACCTGTGACAGTATTGATATTATTGCCGAAAATATTGAATTACCGGAATTAGATTTAGGGGATATCGTTGTTGGTAAGATGATGGGGGCATATACCATCTCTACTGCTACCGAATTTAATTTCATTAATAAGACAGATATTCTGGTTATTGATACAGAAAGAGATCCTGAATATCAAATCTAAATCTCGACGGTGGTTCACCTGGTTTTCTGAAAATAATACATACCTGAGAAACCTGAGCTTAAAACTCAGGTTTCTTTATTTCTAATCTCTTCATTTAACGCCGCCCCCCGAAGTTTAAGTATTTTCTAAAGGAATGACAGTAAATAAAATAAAAAAGACGGATAAACCATAGTTCATCCGCCTCTTTAAGTTACACCTTTATCTTTTTTTAATATTTAATACAGGTTACTTTTTAACGACCTTCATTCTGTTAAAAAACGGTGCTGCATACATCTTTTTCACGTAAGGACGCAGTTCCTCATCAATTGCAGCTATTCTGTCGTTAAACTTTTTCTTCTCCTCCTCGGTAACGCCTTCATCAACTCCGGCTGAAAGAAGACATGAAGGATACATCTGATAATTGGCATAAATATAATTATCAATGGCTTCAGACAGGGCTTCAGGCGTTTCAAAATCACCAACCAAAGGATCGCCGGCACTGATATGAACTCTCCCTTTGTAGCCGTTGATTCCCCCCACAATGCTGTCAATATCCTCGTACTGGGATTTGGTATAGCTACCGTTCTTTTCAGTTTCATATAATTCCCTGGCCTTCGCCTTATCACCAGGGTCAAATTCATAGGTGATGGAAACGGGAACAATATTTAATGTTTTAACGTACTCGCTAAAAGACATTTTCTGTTTCTTTCCGTACATGTAGAACATTTTTAATATTGCATCTTCCGTCTTATCATTACCGTCTTTAGCTCTGCCCTCTCTCTGAGCAATCCAGACGTTGTGGTTTTCAGCAATTGATCTGCCTATATATTCACTGAGATGTGCAAGAGCCTTTAATTTATCACGCCCCTGTGCAGAACGCTTTACGATAAAACTCTTGTTAAGACGCATTAGATCAGTTGCAACTTTCATTCTCAGCAGATTATCACCGATAGCTATCTTGACTGTATCAAGATGATTAAAATAGCAGGCCATATCAATAAAAGCCGGATCAAGTGAGATATCACGATGGTTAGAGATAAACAGATATCCCTTTTTCGGATCCAGCTTATCAAATCCGGAACTCGTGAACCCGTCGGTTGTATCACGAATAATCCCCTTCATAAAACGGGCAACGTACTCCTGAACCTGAGCAATTGTTTTAACTTTAGAAAATTTCAACTTAAGAATAAACTTGAGCAGCGGTTTTCCCATAGCTGAAAGGAAGGATGGTAAGAAACCGAATATTCTTTTATAGATACCGGAAATCAGCTCCTCATTTTCCAAAATGCTTTTTATAGCCTCCGGTACTTCATCGTCGCGATAGTGTCTTATATCATCAAAAACAGATGATTCTGTAGTGATAATTTCATCGCCGGATACACTGTCCGCAGGCTTATTTTCATTATTCTGAGCGGTTTCTTCATTGCTCATTTGTAACTATCTCCAAAACAAAAGCAACAGTCATACAGATGTTTACTCTTCTTATCAGCAAGCAAACAAATCAAACTATATAATCAAAAATAAATTCTTATAAAATCAAAAAATCCCCATACATCAACATCTGCATATATAAATATTCATTCCACATGGTATAATATGGAGTTAGTGATCATTATCACAGCTTATATTACACATAGCGGAAAGATCTTAATATAGTAATGCAATTTTATCAAATATTGAGTATCATTCAAAAAGTTTATGTTATGAACACATAAGTGTTGACAAGTTTTCTAAAAGAACGGGTCTAAAAAATATCATTGGACTCTTTCTTTTTTACATCTAACCCTAAAAAGGTTGATATTACAAATAAGGATACATCATGTTTATTGGAAAACCTCAGTCAGATCCTACTCAGGAGTGGTTTTTATCTCACTGCCATGTCCATAAGTACCCTGCAAAAAGTACTCTCATTCACGCTGGCGAAAAGGCAGAAACACTGTATTACATTGTAAAAGGTTCTGTAGCAGTTCTAATCAAGGATGAAGAAGGCAAGGAAATGATTCTTTCATATCTGAATCAGGGTGACTTCATCGGTGAATTAGGATTATTTGATGAATCTGAAGATCCTGTACGTACAGCCTGGGTAAGAGCCAAGGGTCCCTGTGAAATTGCAGAAATTTCATATAAAAAATTCCGTCAACTCATTCAGGTAAATCCGGAAATTTTAATGCGTCTCAGTGCTCAGATGGCCCGTAGATTATCAAAGACCAGCGGTAAAGTAGGCAATCTGGCATTCCTTGACGTTCAGGGACGTATTGCCCGCACTCTGTTCAATCTTGCACACCAGCCAGATGCAATGACTCATCCGGACGGCATGCAGATTAAGATTACCCGTCAGGAAATCGGTCAGATTGTAGGCTGTTCAAGAGAAACTGTAGGTCGTATTCTTAAGATGCTTGAAGAGCAGAATATTATCAGTGCTCATGGTAAGACAATCGTAGTATTCAATACCAGATAATTCTTATTAAGACAATAAACATAAAACATCGAAAAAGGGATATTTTTTTAATATCCCTTTTTTATACTTTTAGCAGACTGTATAAAAGTCAAACAGTTGAGCATTTAAACAGTTCATACCATACCGAAAGGTTCAACCTTAAAGAATATCCTGCATCATCTTTTCTACGAACATTAAAAAGGTTCATTCTCCGTAATTCAATCCTTTGCCGGTAATCAGATATTTTCACTGATTTTTTTTAGACTGATTTTTTCTTTAAGCTTAACCTTATTCAAATACATATTCCTGTCTGCACGATCAAAAATAGAGGCCACACATGAATCGTTTTCAAATTTCGCCATACCACAGGCAATAACCACTCCTCCGGTAATAGATGCTTTTGTATTATGATCTTCAAGTTTTCTGATCATGTCATCAAGCATTTCAAAATTATCCCCCTGTATAATTGCCACAAACTCATCACCCCCGACCCGGAATACAGAAGTTCTGCCAAAAATACCGCTGATAGTCTTGCAGGCGGAACGAAGAATCTCATCACCAGCCTGATGGCCGACGTTATCATTCACCTTCTTTAAATCATTTACATCGAAAATCACTATGGCAAAGGACAGATGACGATGTTCGGTAATCTGCCGGTTGAGCCTTTCCTCAGCCTCCATATATGCGTGTCTGTTCTGAACTCCGGTCAATGCATCAGTATTGGCAATATTCTGGGCCTGAGCCAGCCGTCTTTCGTAGTTTTCCTCCTGACGCACCTGAACATCGATATTATTAATACCTACAACCATACGTCTGCCGTCAGTTTCATTATCTATTATGGCGGCCTTTAATTTAACATACACAGGTTTTCCGCTGATAACCAGTCTGAAGCTTAATGCATAAATACCATTATGCTCAATTTCAGAAAAAACCCCTTCTCTGGAAAACATTGATAAAAAACGATCCAAATCCTCATGATAAATAATACTGCCGATATGTTGTTTTACATCAGCAAATAAATCATCCCCCTTCTTTGGTAAAAAGAAGTTTTCAAACCCTGGAGTCACGCTATATTCACGATAAAGACCGGTTTCAGGAACAACGAGATAAACACTGAGGAAATCCCCTGTAAGAGCATTAATTCGGGTATAAGCTACGCGCTCCTCTTTAGCTCTTTCAACCTCCCGGTGCTGTCGAACCTGCTCATCAACATCAGTCACTCCGATGATAATAAAACGCTTATCCTCCTCCATACACGATACTTTCATAGTAACGTAGTATGGACCTTTATCCCCTATCCTCCGGTATGTCATCATAAAAATCTTATTCTTACTCAAAGCCTCCATAAGACTGGACTTATTCATGGAATCAAGAACGAACTGCTGATCATCGGCATAAACATTTTTTCCGACTTCATCAAAGAACCTGACACCGCGTCGGGATTCAGTAAGTACTCCATCATCGCCGTCAGTTCTGTATTCAATAAACTCATCTGTATCAATATTGACATAAAACAGATCTTTATAGCCCCTCGACAGAGCTTTAGCTATATATGAATACAAAATTCCGGTACTGCGTGCATTTTCATAGGCTTCCCTGGTCATAGCATTTTCACGCTGGATACGCACCATATCGGTAATATCCTGGCTCATACCAAGAATACACAACCTGCCGGCAGGATCGATAAATTTGAGTTTTGTTGTCTGAAGCTGTCTCAAATTACCGGCTGCGTCATGTACCTCCTCAAAAAAGATATACGGCTGTTCCATTGCAAGAGCCATCCTATCATCTTCTGTAAAATGACCGGCAGTGACGGCATCAAAAATCTCCCCGTCAGTGAGCCCGACAACCCCTTCCGGTTTTTTCTTATGAGCATATTCCGCAAAAACCTGATTACAGGCCAGATATACCCCGGATTTGGCATCTTTGGAAAAACACAGGGCTGGCATATGATCAATAAGGGTTGTAATTGACTGTTTCAGTTCTTTAATCCTTATAGCCTCAGCCAGTCCTCTTCTATATTCATCCCTTTCTTCAGCTATTACAAAAGAACTTATAAGACTGGTCCCCAGCATATAACCGATAGCGTACAAAGGATAATAAGGGAACCACAGCTGTACAAAAAGGCACAGAGCCATGATTATACCGAAAAAAGCAATAGTCCAGTATCTATGTATTTTCCGCGAAACATCAACCTTTCTGATAAGCGATGAAACAGCATAACCTGAAATAAGCAGAAGAAGCGCAATCTGAATTACCAAAATTACATATCTAGTGGCAAGCGCCTGATAGACACAATCATCAGTCACCACAAAAAGGACAGGGAAAAAGATATTTAATATTGTTATAGAGGCTACCAGTATCGCAATAAAACGTCCGGCATAAGAGAGAAAACTTCCGAAAAAGTTCTTTTCTTCAAGATAGACAATAATACAGTGCGTCCATAAAAACACGCCTATAGCCATTACGATAAAGTATATGGAGGTATCAGCAAAGAGAAGCAGTGACAATTTCTGATTTTCTAGAATTCCCCATAAAATATCAGTCACATAGTAACCGAGTACCGCATAAAGAAATCTTCTATATACCTTTCTGACAGGCTTGACAGTATCTCTGCTACAGTTAAGGAGAATATCCTTGTTTTCAATTAATAGAATAATGACCGCAAGCAGGCCGATGGCAGAATAATACATGTCAGCTATCCCTTTTCGCTTCAGGTAAAGATCCTTAGGCTTTTATGGTCTGCTCTGCATAATAGATTCAATAAACTGTATTGAATAGATTAAACTCAGCTCTACCATTGAATTTAAACCTATACGAGCAGAATATTTATACTTTAACTAAGATATAAAAAGAACAAAAAATTAAAGTAGAAAAAATATAAACAAAACAAATTTAAAAAAGCAGCAATAAATAAATAGTAGCATAAATAACCAAAACTATCATTATGCAATATATCAGGAATTCGTTTACTTAAACAAAAAGATAAATTTCTTCCCACCGCTATTTCATGTCAGAAACACTCAACTCTTCTCTACTTTCCACCTCTTAATTTGCCGGTGACATAAAAAAAGCCTTCCGTAAGAAGACTTTTTCGTCTGCAGTACCCACATCAATCCGGATAGCACTGCTTATATATATATTACCCCTGGCACCGGAATAACCCCCTACCCTTTTTGCTATAATTTAAAAGTAAGGGATTATAGAAACAGCTCTCATTAATCATTAAGATAAGAGAGCTGTATAACAAAGAACAAACTACTTGTTAAATACAACAGCCAGAGCTTTATCTAAACGGACAAAGCCTTCTTTGATATCACTTTCAGAGATATTTAATGCCGGTACTGTTCTGATAACATCGTGACCTGCAGTCAAAACAAACAGTCCCTGATTAAGGCATTCAGAGGTAATCTTCTTAAGCAGTGTTTCATCCTTAAGCTGAGCCCCGATCATCAGACCGGCACCGCGGATTTCCTTGAAACAGTCGTATTTATCATTAAGTTCCTGATAACTCTTCTTAAAGAGCACTTCCTTATTTCTAACCTCCTTAAGGAAATCAGGCTGATTAACCAGTTCAAAAGATTTGCATCCCACTGCGGTTGCCAGAGGATTTGAACCGAAGGTGGTACCATGAAGACCAGGCTTGAAGATTGAAGCAACTTTATCCCTGGCCATCATTGCACCGATGGCAATACCTGCTCCCAGCCCCTTTGCAGAAGTTAAAATATCCGGTTCAACATTGTAGTACTGGTACGCGTAGAAATAGCCTGTTCTGCCGAAACCTGTCTGAACTTCATCAAATATCAGTAAAGCATCATTTTCATCACAAAGCTTGCGTACGCCTTCAATAAATTCCTGAGTTGCCGGCAGAATACCGCCTTCCCCCTGAATAGGCTCCATTATTACAGCACAGGTATTCTCCTTTGAAATTAATGATTTCAGCTGTTCCAGATCATTAAAATCAGCATGAACAATACTACCGGGAAGAGGACCGAAACCTTCACAATATTTAGTCTGGCCGCCTACGGTAACATCAAACAGAGTTCTGCCGTGGAAGCTGTTATAGAAGGAAATTATCTGGTTCTTCTGCGGACCGAACTTTTCAAATGCATATCTACGGGCAAGTTTTAAGGCTGCTTCATTAGCTTCACCACCGGAATTTGCAAAAAATACTTTATCTGCAAAAGTACTTTCCACTAGATTCTTGGCTAATGTGATGGCTGGCTCTGTACACATGTAGTTGGAGATATGCCATAATTTATGAGCCTGACTCTCTAAAGCAGCAACTATCTCAGGATGACAGTGACCCATTACATTAACAGCTATACCGCCGCCAAAATCAACATATTCTTTACCGGCATCATCCCAGAATCTAGAACCTTCACCTTTAACAGCAACAAAAGGAGCCGGACAATATACACCCATCAGATACTTATCAAAATCTGCTCTAGTCACCTTACTCATATAACTGTTTTAACCTCACTACTATATGAAAAGAATCTTTTTAAGTTTCATTAAAAAAACGACATCCGGCATAATTACAGCAAATGTGTACCTGCCGTCATTCTCTGTTATTTTTAATGCAAATTATAACCTATTGAAGTCCATTGATAATATTTTTTAACACACTTTAGCCCATTGTACTATGTTTAAATATTTATGCAATAAAAATGCATAAATATTCATTCCTGTCTTCATCCTCTTTCGGATAAAAGAGAAATAACAGTTAACAGAACCAAATGCAAAATCTAGTAAATGAATCTGTTAAACATTTGATGTTAAATGAGCTGTTTCCTTTTTATAAAACGGCAGACATTCCTACGCAAATAAAGATTAAACGGACTCATTTCTCCTTTCCGGCCTGCAGTTCTGTATGCAGTCTCCGGTCTCTATCCCCAGTGACAGCCGTATATCTAGCCAGAATGTAGTAGAATCCCGGAAGAATAATCAGAGTAATAATAGTGGCAATCCCCATGCCGTAAAAAATCACCGCTCCGACAGACTGACGGCTTTCGAAACCTGAACCGCCGGCAGTAATCAACGGCAGTGCTCCGATAATTGCTGTAAGAGAGGTCATCAGAATTGGTTTTAGTCTTCTGACAGAAGCCTTAACCGTGGCTGACAGTAAATCATCTGTACTACGGCGGAGCTGATTGGCAAACTCCACAATTAAAATACCGTTTTTAGTCACCATACCAACCAGGAGAAGCAGTCCTATTTCGCTGTATATATTTAAGGATAGACGCATCATCCACAGTCCCAGCAGTCCGCCAAATACTCCGAGAGGAACGGTAATCATGACAGCCACGGGATGAATAAAACTCTCAAACTGAGCAGACAAAGCGAGATAAGTTACGATTATGGCCATGATAAATACCATAATCAGTTCATTCTCCCCCTCACGGAAATTACGTGATTCACCATTAAGAGATACAGACATATCCCTGCTTAAATTTTTAGATGACCAGGTATCCATCCAGTCAAGAGCTTCTCCCAAACTTAAGTTAGGAGCCGGATGTGCAGAAATAGTAATAGCTTTTTTTCTGTCAAAATGCGGCAGTTTTCTAGCCTTGGCCACCAGCTTAAATTCAGCCACACTGCTTAGAGGAACCATTTTTCCTGCTTCAGTTCTGATATTTAAAGATGCTACGTCTGTAATGTCTTTAAACTGCTTTTCATCTGCACGCAGATAAACGTTATACTCCTCATCGTTTTCCATATAGGTGGTATGCGAGGTGCCTCCTAGATAGGTCTGTAAGGCTCTGGAGATATCAGACATGGTCACCCCGAGAACAGCTGCCTTATTGTAATCAATAACAGCTTCAATCTCCGGAGTACTTTCATTATAGTTGGTATCAGCATTGATAATAATATGCTCAGCACCGGCATCCTTTATCAGTTTTCTGGCAGCATTATTTAACTCATCATAATCACTTCCCTTAATCACGTATTTGATGGGAGAACCTGAACTGCCTTTAAATCCCGGCTGATAAATATACAAGGTAAGATCGGATATATCGGCAAGCTCCTTATTCAGAACCTTAATAAAGTCCGTAGAGGATATGTCCCGCTTATCCCAGTCATCAAGCTGTATAACCACAAAACCGCTCTGATCACTACCCTGACCGAGAGAAGGCGTACTGAAGCTTAATGACTTGACAACTCCCTTTCCTAATTTCGGCAGCAGTCTTTCCTCTAAGTCCAGCATGCTACGTTTCATACGGTGAATACTGGCACCTTCGCTTCCTAAGGCGTATATATATACCACCCCTCTGTCCTCTTTAGGACTCAGCTGGTGCGGTATCGTCTGGTAAAGAATTACCATAATGCCGGTAACCGCCATAATGACAGCGGGGTATATATACAGCCGTTTAAGTATCTGCCTGAGAATTTTTTCATAGAAAACCTCCACCAGACCAATAATGTAATCCAGAAAATAAGACAGATTCTTTTCTGATTTACCCTTACTCGGCTTCAATAACCAGCTGCATAAAGCCGGACTGAGTGTCAGGGCTATAAAACTCGAAAAAAATACCGCAAATGACAATAAAACCGCGAATTCAATAAACATTTTTCCTATAAGCCCCTGCATAAACATGAGCGGCAGAAAAATAATTATCAGAACGACTGAAGTGGCTACAATGGCAAAACCCACCTCTCTAGCCCCGTTCCAGCATGCGGCAAGAACCCCCTCTCCTTTCTTTATGTGGAAAGAAATATTCTCAACCATAACAATTGCATCATCCACTACCAGACCGATAGCCAGAATAAGACTTAAAAGAGTGATTATATTTATGGAAAATCCCAGAAAATACGCTCCGATAAAAGATGCAATTACCGATACCGGAACAGTAACGGCCGGGATAAGGGTCGTACTTACCGTACCTATGAAAAGATAAAGAACAATAATAACCAGTATTACGGTAATTCCCAGGGTTTCATATACCTCTCTGATGGAATTACTAATATAAACGGTACTGTCATAATCCACATCAAGTATAAGATCCTCCGGCAGATTCTTCTTCAGAACCATAACCTGATCTCTGATATTCATAGCCACATCCAGAGGATTGGCATTTGACTGGGGAATAACGCCTATCCCTATACTTGAAATACCGTTACGACGGTAGATACTCTCTTCATTTTTCGCTTTGATTTCAATATTGGCAACATCCCGCAGACGGATGGTTTTTTCAATACCCTGATGACGCACCGGTAAAAGCTCAAATACACTGTTATCCACATAAACTTTCTTCAACTGAACAGGAAACACCATATCCTGATTACGTATCTCCCCGCTGGGAAGTTCAATATTCTCATTACCGAGAGCCTTGACAATATCATCAACAGTTATGCCCATGGAAGCCATTTTCTGTGGAATAAGCCTGACATACATAACTTTTTCCAGTGCTCCCACCAGTTCAATCTGTGAAACCCCGTCCGCCAGACTGAGATTTTTCTCCAGAACGTTTCTGGCATAGTCGGACAATTCCACCCTGTCCATAACCGTACTTGATAAGTTCAGCCAGAGAACGACTTCCCCGTCACCGCTGTCACGGGATACTACCGGTTCATCAATGTCATCAGGAAGTTTTTTTCTGGCTCTGGAAACTGCATCACGGGCATCAGACACGGCTTCCAGCATATTTTTTGAAGATTTAAACTCTATGGAAATCCAGGAACGCCCGTTACGGCTGTTGGATGTTATCTTAGTAATACCGGAAACCCCGGAAAGTTCGTTTTCGATAACTCTGGTAACACGGGATTCCATGACCTCCGGGGAGGCTCCGGAATAGGTCGTCACTATAGTCAATGACGGATAATCAATATCCGGCAGTTCTCTTACCGGCAGTCGCCAGAAACAGAAAATCCCGAATATCAGCAACAGAATACTCATCACCAGAGCAAATACCGGCCTTTTTATGGATATCTCACTTAAGATCACAGCATTTGGTCCTTAGACTGATTCCGGTCTTTCTTTCTGAGTGGAACTTCACCGTCAAGAACATTCTTAGTATCCTGTTTTTTGACAATTACCGTATCCCCGTCATGCAGTTTACCGACTCCTTCCACAGCTATCAGAGTTCCCTCTCTTAACCCGTGAGTTACTGCCACCATTGATCCGTTGACCGTACCCAGTGTTACTTTTCTCTTAAATACTTTATTTTCACGGCTTACCACATAGACATAACGGTCGTCGCCGGAGTACACAATTGATTTTAACGGAATAACAGGATATTTACTGGCTGCCAGCGTTAACGATACCTCCAGCATCATGCCGTCAAGAAGTTTCAGTTCCTGATTATCAAAGTAAATACGCACACCTACGGACAGGGTATCAGTATCAACATTGGTATTTATCTGTTTAATTTTCCCTCTAAAAATATAATTCGGCCAGGCATCAGTTACCGCAGTAACCTCCTGCCCCACCACTACTTTAGACAGAAAACGTTCTGGAATGGAAAAATCTACATATACCTGCGACAAATCATCCAGCTGAACCAGTAAATCACCGGGTTTAACCAGCTGACCTACCGTAAGATCATGCAGACTCAATATACCGGAAAAAGGCGCCGTTATTTCTCTAGAGTCAAGCTCAGCCTTTCTTGCGTCTACAACTGCCTGCTGGGTCTGAACCTGAGAAACAATCTGATCATAGGCATCCTGACTGATTACTCCCTTACTTACCAGCTTCTTGGACATACTGAGCTTACGCTGATAATTTTTGAGAACAATAACAGCCTCTTCCAATAACGCCAGATGTCTGACATTATCCATCTGAATAAGAAGATCTCCCTCCTTCACCGCCTGGGTAGGTGCAACCAGCACTTTGTTAACTCTGGCAGCCACTTCAGAAGTAATCTTTACGGAACGGCGGGCATGAACCCTGCCTACCAAAGGGAGTCTAGTACCCGCCGTAGAAAACTCAACTTCAGCCACTTTGACAGTTTTAGATACCTGTTTATCTTCAGTAGATACCGGGTACCGCATTATTTCTGAATAATTGATTGCATAAAGCCCTGCCGTCACCAGGACTAAGAGCAACAAACCAGTCAGAATTTTCCACATAAGGCCTACCTACAATTACAACTGCACATCAAACATTACATGCGGCATCCGCTGAAATTTAAAATATCCGGCTGAATGATACTACACACTGTCTGTTATAAAATAAAACCTACAGCGCTGTATACCTTGTCCAATACAGTCTGAGCTCTCTCAGATGCTTTATCAGCACCTTTTCTCAAAACATCACGTAAATAGGTTTCATCAGCTCGCAGTTCATGATATTTCTGCTGAATAGGTTCAATAAATGAAATAACCGCATCAGCTACCTCTCCCTTGAGATGGCCGTACATTTTTCCTTCAAAATGTGCAACCAGATCAGTAACAGGAGTATCTGTAACAGCACTCATAAGATCTAACAGGTTGGATACACCAGGCTTATTATCCCAGTCGTAACGGACAACAGGAGGTTCATCACTGTCTGTTACCGCCTTTTTAAGCTTCTTGGCAATACTCTTAGGATCTTCAAGCATAGTGATAACATTGTTACGATTATCATCTGATTTAGACATTTTCTTTGTCGGCTCCTGAAGACTCATAACTCTGGCACCTGATTCAGGTACAAATCCCTTTGGAAGTATAAAAACATCACCGTACAGCTGGTTAAATCTGTATGCAATGTCTCTGGTCAATTCCAGATGCTGCAGCTGATCCTCGCCTACCGGAACTAGTGAGGCGCGATACAGTAATATATCAGCAGCCATCAATACAGGATAATCAAAGAGCCCTGCTGTTGTACCGGCATTACCGTACCTCTGAGACTTATCCTTGAACTGGGTCATTCTACTAAGCTCCCCCATCTGAGTATAACAGTTCAGTACCCAGGCAAGCTGCGCATGAGCCGGAACATGAGACTGGAGGAATAATGTACATTTTTCAGGATCAATACCAATAGCCAGATAAAGAGCCAGTGTATTGAAACTGGCCTGATGCAGAGCTTTAGGATCCTGTCTCACGGTAATAGCATGCTGATCTACTACACTGTATACACAATCATATTCATCCTGCATCTTAACCCACTGACGTAACGCACCGATGTAGTTACCTATGGAAAGTTCACCGGAAGGCTGAGCAGCGCTAAATACAATTTCTTTCATAATAAAAATCCTAATACAAACAAATATAAGTTTAAAAACTTAATCAATGTGGTTTTTCAATTTCTGAGACCACATTCATTATATTTCGGCATTCTTTTGAGAATACTATTTACGTAACAGACATTTTTCCCGGGACTTAATCTGAATTCCTGCGCATATATTCAGATTTTAATCTCCGAAACATACAGAAAAGCATTAAAAAACAGTATAAAAATACGCATTTGAATATAAGTTTAAATACGATAGATGCGCCAAAACACATCAATTATTTCTCTAAGCAGTTTTTAACGATTCCAGAACTGTAATTTCTGTTCAAAAACCATGCAGGTACAATAAACTGTTTAATATATAAAAAAAACATCCCTAATATCAGCGTCTATTTTATTACATTATTAAAAGGAATGTTTTATTTTATGTTACTGTCGAAATAAAAAATTTTAACGCAATGAATCTATCACCTGCAGAATTTCCTTATAGTTATCCACAAGATAGCTGCCGCCAGCTGCTAATAGATCAATTCCCTGATTATATCCGCAGGTTAATGCAAAAGAAGGAATATTGGCATTAACCGCAGCCTGAATATCATTTATTGAATCCCCGACCATACAGGAATCCTCTATCTTTATCCCTAATTTTTCAGAGACATAAATGAGAGGGGCTGGGTCTGGTTTTTTCTGAGGAATAATCTCACTGCCAAGACAGTAATCAAAATAAGATAACAGACCGGAAGGTTCCAGAACAGGTTTGATAAAACCGTCAGGCTTATTAGTGACAACAGCTAAACGTATTCCGTAAGATTTAAGTGCAGCCAGTGTTTCTCTTACCCCAGGATATATGCTTTTACTACAGTCACAGCAGGATAAATATTTTCTGTTAAAAGCATCTCTGGCTGTCAGCATGATATCCGGAGAAACATCTGAAACCGAAACATCATGACTGGATAATATCGCTCTGGCTAAAAGTACTGAAGCTCCGTTACCTATATAACTTCTCGTTTCAGTAACGGATATTTCCTTTACTCCCACAGACACCAGTGCAGCATTAACCGCCAGATGAAGCTGATATACAGTATCCGCCAGAGTACCATCCAGATCAAACATCATAAGTTTAGGTACTGCGGTGAGATAAATCATACCTTCTTCAACTCAGAACGCATTGCTGATATCACTGCCTTATAATCATCACACCCGAAAATTGCTGAACCGGCAACAAACATGTTGGCACCGGCTGATGCGATGTCGGCTATGTTATTTGGTTTGACACCACCGTCAACTTCAATAATAAAATCCTTCAGTCCACGTTCATCCGCCATCTCTCTGAGTTTTCTGATTTTATCTAAAGCGGAAGGAATAAAAGTCTGACCGCCGAATCCAGGATTAACAGACATGATAACCACCATATCCAGTTTATCCCATACATAGTCAAGAACACTTAACGGAGTTGCCGGATTAAGCGCCAGACCTGCTTTACATCCCCTGCTTCTGATAAGACTTAAAGATCTGTCGATATGAATGGAAGCCTCAGGATGGAAGGTTATACTTGTAGCACCTGCATCAGCAAATGAAACGATTAAGTCATCCACAGGAGTTACCATTAAATGGGCATCTATCGGAGCAGATATGCCGTAATTACGCAAGGCCTTACATATCTGAGGTCCGAAAGTAAGATTAGGGACATAATGATTATCCATGACATCAAAATGGACAACATCTGCGCCGGCTTCCAGTACATTGGAAACATCTTCCCCGAGACAAGCCAAATTTGCAGATAAAATTGACGGAGCTATTTGATATTTCATTTAATTTCCTTCTTAACAGCAGCAACACTCTTGGCCCAAGGTTTTGTCTTTTTGATAGATTCCGGTAAAGTACTTATAGATTTATTGGCATTATTACGACTGCTAAAATCCCCGTACATTACTATATACTGATTATCCTTAGGTCTGAACAACACCCACGTACTGTTACCTGCCTGTCTGGCAATTCTCTCGGCATCAGATTTTCGGGATGTAGCAACTAACTGCACAGTATAATGAGAATCGGACAATTCTTCAAAACTTAAATTACTGCTGGCCTTACTTTCATCTGAAACTTTCTTTAAGACTTCAGCATTTTTCCTAGAGGCTTCTGCTTTCGCCAATTCTTCTTTCTTCTTGGCTTCAGATTCTAATCTTGCCCTTTCCTGA
>OMYE01000038.1 GCA_900315145.1 uncultured Pseudomonadota bacterium
CGCGGGTTCGAGCCCCGTCCGTTCCGCCACTAGATTAAAAAATAAGCCGACTTTAAGTCGGTTTTTTTGTTTTTATTTTGGATGTTTTTTTATCCCTTCTTCTATTGTGTTCTGTCAGCATTCTGATTGCTGATGTCTCATGTCAATTAATTTGAATGTTATCCCTTCTCAGTTCGTTTTTATAGCGTTGTTTTTTTTGTGACTGTAAAGTATATCAATGTTTGTTTAAAGCTGAACTATGAACGATTCTATGCCACTTCTGTATGTTTATCCTTATATGAGTTTGAAGTTAATCCCTTTCCTATTTTATTTATTATTGTTAAAGCTTAATATCATGATAATTATGCCGATACTAAAAAAGCCCTTAAGAGGGCTTTTAATATACTATATTCTGTAGTTGTTAATTGATATCACTTTTCACAGTTAGCCTGCATTGCGCAGTCAGTCATTGCTTTAAACTGATCTTTGATTTCATCAGATTTTTTCTTAAGATTTTCGTTATAGCCTGAAATTTTCTGGCAGTCTTCGTCATCCTCATCACAGGTATCATATGCGAATGCGTTTGCTGTTAGCATAAATACTGACACAATCAATCCTAAAAAAGGGGTCAAAAGTATTGTTAACAGTTTTGATAAGATTTTCACTTAATTATCTCCTTCCATTTGAAGTGAATTATAATTGTATTGGAGTATTGAAAATGTGTCTGAAACGAAGATTTATATAAATTGTTAATAAAACTGATTATTTTATGAGCTGGTTCATATTTTCTTCTGTCATTTCGTCTTTTTGTTCGTATTGTCTTTTCCAACGAACGTACATGATCAGAGAGTTTGCTAAATAGAACAGCCACATGAGCAGGATGGCAACAGGTTGCCCTTCTCCTTTATAAAAAGGTATTATCCATAACCATATACTGATAATGTTCAATAATATCCATAGTATCCAGTTTTGTATATATCTTTTAATAGTAAGAATTAATCCGGTAGTTGCAAGCACTGTTGTTGATGCATCTATAAATGGTCTTTTTCCACCTATGTAAGTTAATATTAATCCTAAAACAATCGTTCCTGTTATGACAGAACCAACTACAGTTATTTTATTCTTAAAATTTAATGATCTTTTTATTACTTCCATATTGGTATTACTGATATTTCTGAGCCAGCATGTCATACCATATATATTAAGTGGCATGAATACTAGCACTTTAACCATTACTTCACCGTAGTATTTGTATTTGTAGGATATATAGGCATAGAGCACAGAATTTATGAGTCCAAAAATGAAGGCTCCAAGCTTTGCCTGGCCTGTCAGAATAGCAGCTGTACATCCTGTTATGGCGGCAGTTAGTGATATCAGTTTTTCTGTTGTATACCAGCATTCATCATCATTAATTGATTTTAATATTGTTAGAAAAGTAATTATCAGAATACCGGTAATAAGCCAGATAACTTCAGCAGTGCTCCAACAGGATGTTTCTTCTTTTATGAAATCCTTTATTCCCCTGATAATCATTTTTTTCTTTAGGGGTGCGGATTTGTTGGATTTATATGTTTGTTTCATGTTTAATAAATGTTTTATCAAATGTTTGATTATGTACAGATAGAGGCAGTTTTTGTATAGATTATTGTAAATTAAAAGGGAAGAAACTTTAGCGTTTTCTTCCCTTTTGTACCAATATACCATTCTTATAAGATGGTAATCAGTTATCAGGCTGATGGAGCTTCAGCTTTTTTAGCCTTAAGATATGTGATTGTCTTTTGGATTCTAGAGATAGAACGTTCTTTTCCAACAAGCTTCATGGTTATTCCCATTTCAGGAGATACTCCGCAACCTGTGATAGCAAGTCTCAGCGGCATGCCTACCTTACCGAGACCTACCTGCATATCCTCCGCAACACTCTTGAATGCTTTTTCGATGTTTTCTACATCCCAGTCAGTTACGTTAACAAGATTTGCCATAGATCTTTCTAGTGCTTCTACACTGTTGTCCTTGAACCATTTCTTAGCTGCTTTAGGTTCATAATCTTCGTATTCTTCATAGAAGTAACGAGAAACCTCTGCCATTTCCTTTAATGTTTTACATCTTTCTCTTTGGGCCAGAACAAGGTCGGTCAATGAAGGACCTTTGGAAATGTCAATCTTCTGATTGTCCATGTGCCATTTTAATTCTTCCGCAACTCTTTCAGGAGGGAGAGACTTCATATACTGGCTGTTTACCCATAATAGCTTTTCTGTATTAAATGCAGAAGCACTCTTTGAAATTGCTTCAAGAGAGAAGTATTCAATCATTTCATCAAGTGTGAAAATTTCTTGATTACCATGTCCCCAGCCTAATCTTACTAAGTAGTTAATAAGGGCTTCAGGGAGATAACCGTCATCACGGTACTGCATTACGCTGACTGCACCATGTCTCTTTGACAGTTTTGTACCATCATCACCGAGAATCATGGAAACATGAGCAAATTCTGGTACTGGAGCTCCTAATGCCTTGTATATGTTGATTTGTCTTGGAGTGTTGTTAATATGATCTTCACCTCTGATTACATGCGTAATCCCCATGTCCCAATCGTCAATTACTACGCAGAAATTATATGTTGGGGTTCCGTCAGTTCTGCGAATAACCAAATCATCAAGTTCTTCATTGTCGAATTCAATATATCCTCTGATTTTGTCATGAAAACCGACTTTACCGGTTTTTGGATTTTTGAATCTGATGCAGTATGGTTCGTCAGGTGAGTGTTCACTATGATCTTCTCTGCAGTGGCCGTCGTATCTTGGTTTTACACCAGCCCTCTGTTGTTCTTCTCTTACTTCTTCAAGTCTTTCTTTTGTACAGTAGCATTTGTATGCTAGACCTTTTTCCAGCATTTCATCAATGACTTGATTGTATCTATCAAATCTCTTGGTTTGGTAGAAAGGACCTTCATCCCAGTTTAAACCAGTCCATTTCATTGATTCAATGATTGCATCAATAGCAGGCTGAGTAGATCTTTCTCTGTCAGTATCTTCAATTCTTAAAACAAATTTACCATTGTTATGTTTGGCGTAAAGCCATGAATATAATGCAGTACGAGCACCGCCTACATGAAGATATCCTGTAGGACTAGGAGCAAAACGGGTTCTTATTTCCATTTTTTATTCCATAAGTAACTAAAAAGAAAAATTAAAAAAAATCAATAATGATAAATACCGGTGGTATTTTATCATTATTTGGGATCTCTATAGTAATTAATATTTTGGAATGCCTTCCTGATAAAATATTCACAACTTTCCAAAAAAGGAATATTTTACAGTTTGGTGGTGATATTTCTAAAAATATCTGTCATAGGTTTGTAATTACATACAAATGATTCCTGAGAGGCTTTAAGCATTTCCGAACGGGATATTTTGGAAAACTCAAGTTTGAAACCACAGTGAATGGCAAATATTCGCATGAATTCACGTTGCGCTCTGCCGTTTCCCTCTCTGAATGGATGTATAGCGTTTATTTCAGAAAAGTAATATGCGCTTCTTTCTGTAAAAGTGGAAAGGGACATATTAGTGTTACTGCTTTCTGATTTGAGATCTTCAAACAGCTTTTGAGCTTCTCTAGCGATAAATTCTACATGACAGAACATATTGCCCTTTCCAATATTAACCGTTCTTATTTTACCGGCCCATACATATAGATCCTGAAAAATATAATGATGTATTCTGCATAAATGTTGAAAATCAAAACTCCCTCTTACCGGTTTCTTAATCAGTTCGGTAAGGCGCAACATGGAAAGAATTTTTTCTGTTTCCAGCAATTCCTCCTCGTCCTGTATTCCAAGTTTGTTTTTTAATACTTCAGTACCTGGATAGCAGTATGGATCATTTATTTCATGCATTATGCTTTCTGTATATGATTTTTGATATCAACTCCTGACGGACTGTTTCGCTGTTTTTATTACCATTGATGCAGTCTCCTAAAAGATTTAACTCTTCTGCTGAGAGATTGAATCCTTCCATGTCGAGAGTGGCCTTAACTTCCTTTATTGATACTTCTGCATCGTATATTTCAAAGGGAGTTGACTGATGATGTTTTTCCATGATTTTGATAATTGATAAATATATATAATTTCGTAAATTATTGATATTTTACTATATTTTTTATGTTTTTTGAAGCTGAATTGAGTTTATTAAATAGGATATAACCCAAAAAAATTGTAGCACCGGTTATGGAATATACTTCGTGATGTTCCATGGATTATTCCGCTTAAAAACAGAATAGCTATTATTCAATTTCATTCTCAATTAATTATTCTCTGATTATTATTTAATAAAGAGGTTTTATTTTCTCTATTTACTTGAAAATACTCCTGAATACCAGATTCATCAATATTACGATGTTATTGATGATGTTAAGGATTATGATAGTTTTTGTTCTAATAGAAGTTAAGAAGAATTTACGATGTGATGCTGTACGCTATTTAAGTATTTTGTATGAAAAATTTTTCAGTAATAACGGCAGATTTCAGTTTTTTATGAAATTAGAGTTTATCCATAAAAAAGGGATTGGCTCAGCCAACCCCTGAGAAGTTATACACGGACTGTCAGATCAACAGAGATTCTTGCTGTCAGATCAACAGAGATTCTTGGCGGGATTATTATGCCGAATATATTCTTGCACTGAATCCTTCAATAGAATCTGTGCTTAATTCACAGTTAAGTTTAGAGGATAGAAGCATTTTAAGTCCGGTAAGATTGTATTTAGCAACCGGTTGCGGATTTTTCCCAAGGTTGCACAATGTGATGCTCTTTGGTGACTTAATAATAATGATCTCGTTATCTCTGTCCATATCAACTGTAACTTCACTGCGAATATGCGAACCTATTATCTTCTGCTTTTTTAATGCAATGATGGATTGGTAGAAATTAAGCACATCATTATGCGGAGTATCAGTAATTGAATCCCTGTCAAGTTTACTGTCTATGAACGTGCGTACATCATGAGGTTCACGGATATTATGGTTGGCAATAAACGAAAATTCACGTTTTCTTCCTTCTCTTACTGCATCAATCAGCCACTGGTCATTGAAGCTTTCAAAGAAGAAGAACGGATTCATTTCTGCGTACTCCTCACCCATGAAAATCATTGGTGTGTACGGACTGGCAAAATTTATGGTGCATGCCAGCAGAGCCTTATCTATACCATATGTGGTGCTCATTCTGTCGCCATTAGGTCTGTTACCAATCTGATCATGGTTCTGGATATGTGAAATGATCTGAACCGGAGGAACTTCTGAACTGTCGCATCCCATATAGTTGTTGTATACACTGTTTAGTTTAGTGCCGTCGTAAACAAAGCCTTTACTCAACGCCTTATAGATATCATCAAGAGATCCGAAATCTCGGTAGTGACGGAAATTTTCATGGGTAAGATAACTGTATACGGAGTAGTTTAAATCATCGCACCACTGAGCATCAAATCCCAGACCGTTAGGAGCTGTAACATTTTTGTCATTGCGCAGGTGCTCAGCAATCATGATGATTTTACGTTGTTCTGTTTTTTCAATTTCTGAAACAAGATCATTTATTTCCTTGAGGATATGATGAGAACTGCTGTCATAGATTAGAGAGGCAGCATCCATTCTGAAACCGTCAAAGCCTATTTCTGAGAGCCAGTAATAAGTGTTTGCAAGATAGAAATCTCTGATACCGTGGTTGTCCTTGCCGTCAAAGTTGATGGCTGCCCCCCACGGGGTGTCGGCATTGTTTGTAAATGGAGCAAGCATCCCGCTGTAGTTTCCCTCCGGCCCAAAATGGTTATATACCACGTCAAGAATTACAGCTATTCCAAGCCTGTGAGCTTCATTTAAAAATTCGTTGAGATCCCTGTAGGTGCCGTAGCCAACATTCAGGGCAAACATAAAGGTACCGTCGTATCCCCAGTTTCTTTCACCAGGAAACTCGGCAATAGGCATTAATTCAATAACGTTGATACCGAGAGATTTCAGATAAGGCAGATTTTTCTTTGCTCCTGCCAGATTTCCTTCCTCTGAAAAAGTACCTAAATGCAGTTCATAGATGATTGCATCATCTATGCTGATGCCTTTCCATCTGGAGAAATCAGCTTTCTGGGGATATGCGATCATTGATGTGCTGTGTACATCAAATGGTTGATATTTTGAGTATGGGTCAGGGAGATAATCAGTGTTATTTTTTACCAGCCAGTACAGAGTTCCTTCGGGATATTTATCTGTTTCCGCAGTGAAATAACCATCATCTTGTTTTTGCAGTTCTATACGTTGATGAGTTTTGTCTAATTCTACGGCAAGATTCTGACAAAAAGGGGCAAAAATTTTGAAATTTCCCCGTCCCATTTCATTTATAAAATACCCCACACGATTCATCGTTAGATCCTCCGAAATAATTAAGCTTGTTAGATTAGCTTAGAATTAAACGAGTTTTTGATCTATATTTATAGGGTATAAACAAGGAGTAATGCACAAAAAAAGTCATACTCTGCGGTATTCTTAGTCTGGTAGAAGTTTTACCGCGTGAATACCTTAAAGTATGACTTGTAGTGTCCATTTATCCAGTCTGACTGTAAAATAAGACAGGATGGATAATTACTTATTTAATTCCTTGAAGAAATTAATAAGACCGTTGGTTGATGAATCGTGAGCTGTGATCTTTTCATTACTGGTAAGTTCTGGAAGAATCTTGCCTGCAAGCTGTTTGCCGAGTTCAACACCCCACTGGTCGAAACTGAATATATTCATGATAACACCCTGAGTAAAAATCTTATGTTCATACATGGCGATTAATGCACCGAGGGTTTCAGGAGTGATCTGCTTAACCAAAATTGAGTTTGTCGGACGATTGCCTTCAAATACCTTGAATGGTACTAATTTTTCATAAGTTTCTTTGGAAATTCCCTTTGCTTCAAACTCAGCGATAACAGTTTCTTTAGATTTACCGAAAGCCAGAGCTTCTGTCTGGGCGAAGAAGTTCGATAAGAGTTTTGCGTGATGGTCGCCGATAGGATTGTGGCTGATTGCAGGAGCAATAAAATCACATGGGATAACCTTTGTACCCTGATGAATCAACTGGTAGAAAGCGTGCTGACCGTTGGTGCCTGGTTCACCCCAGATGATCGGACCTGTCTGATAGTCAACTTTGTTGCCGTCTCGATCAATGTACTTACCGTTTGATTCCATATTGCCCTGCTGGAAGTATGCAGGGAAGCGGTACATGTACTGATCGTATGGAAGAATGGCTTCTGATTCAAATTTGTAGAAGTTGTTGTACCAGATGCCGATTAATGCGAGGACGACAGGAATATTCTTTGAGAATTCGGTATTACGGAAATGACAATCCATTTCGTATGCACCGGCAAGTAATTTTTCAAAATTGTCAAAGCCTACAGCAAGAGCGATAGAAAGACCGATTGCTGACCATGAAGAATATCTTCCGCCGACCCAGTCCCAGAATTCGAACATATTATCTGTATCGATACCGAATTCAGATACGGCCTTGGCATTGGTTGAGAGCGCAGCAAAGTGTTTAGCTACGTGAGCCTTATCGCCTGCGTGCTTAAGGAACCAGTCTCTTGCAGTATGAGCATTAGTCATGGTTTCCTGAGTGGTAAATGTCTTTGATGCAATCAGGAATAATGTAGTTTCAGGATTTAATTTCTTTAATGTTTCTGCAATATGAGTGCCATCAACATTGGAAACAAAGTGCGGGGTGAGTCTGGTTCTGTATGCTGCCAGAGCTTCACTAATCATACATGGTCCAAGATCGCTACCGCCAATACCGATATTAACGACATCTGTGATTTCCTTACCTGTATATCCTTTCCATTCCCCAGATATAATCTTGTTGCAGAATGTCTTCATCTTAGCTAAAACGGCATTAACTTCAGGCATAACATCCTTGCCGTCAACCATAACAGGTGTGTTTGATTTGTTTCTCAGTGCTGTGTGAAGAACTGCTCTGTTTTCAGTAACATTGATTTTTTCACCTTCAAACATTGAGCGGATGGCACCGGACAAGTCTGTTTCGTTGGCTAGATTTACAAGAAGATCGAGAGTTTCTCTGCTAATTCTGTTTTTGGAGAAATCAACTAAGAAATCATCATTGAACTTTAGTGAGAAATTCTGGAAGCGGTTATCATCAGACTTGAAATGGTCAGCTATAGTAACATTGGCAGTCTTATTGAAATGTTCAGTCAGAGCTTTCCATGCAGAGGTCTTGGTTGGGTTGATATTTTTCATGCTTTTACCTGTTAACTACAAAGAATAATTCTGTCGTAAGCGCGGGACAGAGACAAATCCGGTAATAACACCAGCTGTCGTCACCGAGATATCTGGATCCCGTGAAAGATTATCGGTATATGTATAGATAATTTTTTCGATAAATTTTTGTTTCATGCATGCGACAGAAAACGAATACTTTTTTATTTTACACGATAGGTGACGGATTTGTTAAGAGTGTTCTATAAATTGATTTTTAGAGCCAGATAATGTTAAATTCGGTTTTAATATTCAAAAGAGGATGAAAGTATAGAAAAATCCTTAACAATCAATAAACTCGACATATTTTTTGAACACAAGACTTTTGTTTGAATATTTTGCAGAAAGTATTCAATACCGTTTTATTAAGGGAAATATCTGTCAATATTATTACATTATTACGGCAACCGGAAGTTAAACAGCTAAAGTTCTCTATGAGTCATAACCGTTGATAGACAGAAAAATTCACTTATATCTGTGGATATACAGTATTCTTGGCAATTTCTATAAAAGCTTTTACCTTGATATCCTTACTTTTACTCTGATGAACACACAGTCCTACATTAAACGGAGATATGTCGGAAGGCCTTTCGATTATTTGAATGTCGGTGGCTATGGATGTCTGTTTCAGTACGGCTTCCGGAATGATGGCTATCCCCATTCCCAGCGCCACAAGAGACACAATGGCTTCATTTCCGGCAACTTCAGCGTTGATGTTCGGTCGTATGTGATTTCTGTTGAACCATGTATTGATTTCTTTTCTTAATGCTCCCTGTTCAGGAATGACATACGGTACATTTTTTTTATCTATATTTCCTTTTTTTAACCATTGAACAGGGATCTTCTTGGGAGCAATAAACACCAGCGGAATTTTAGTAAATCCATGGGTGATAAGACCGGCCGGAATATGCGGGGGAATAGCTGCAATTGATATATCCGCCTCATGGGAAAAAATTTTACTGAAGGCTAGAGCGGCATCACCGGTCTCAATTTTTAAATCTATATTGGGATAAAGGTATCTGTACCGGTTCAGCAGATTCGGCAGTAACCACAGACATGCTGTCACTGAGCAAAATATTCTCAGTCTTCCTGATACTGGTTCGTCAATGCTTTTAAGATCCTCTTTTATTTTAAGATAATTCAGGTAGTAGTCACTGGCAAATTCCTTGAATTTTTTGCCTGCGGTGGTTAATTCAACTGATTGATTATTTCGTTCAAAGAGTTTTGTCTGCAGTTCTGTCTCCATTCTGATTATAGCTCTGCTCAATGTTGAAGGTGTGACGGAGCAGAATTCCGCTGTTTTACGATAGGATAAAAAGTTGCATAAAGACAAAAATAGGCGTATTTCAGATGTGTCCATATTTGTATAAAATTCCTAAAGTCACATGTATCTGTGAAATATTTTGTATATAACAGACTATAACTGTTATTTCATTTTTTGCAATAAAATATTGCATATATATCACTTTTAGCAATTATATGAATTGTGTATAATTGTGTTGTTTATTTTTAATACGTTTTTTATTTTTAATAAGCTACGGATTTATTAAAAGGAAATATATATATGTCTAATTACTTTAATACATTAAATCTCCGTCAGCAGCTGGCTCAGCTTGGTTGCTGCCGTTTTATGTCACGTGACGAATTCAAGTCCGGTTGTGATTTCCTCAAGGGAAAGAAGATTGTTATTGTTGGTTGCGGTGCTCAGGGGCTTAATCAGGGTTTGAACATGCGTGATTCAGGTCTTGATATTTCCTATGCTTTACGTGCAGAAGCTATTGCTGAAAAGAGAGCTTCATGGAAACGTGCTACTGAAAACAACTTCAAAGTTGGTACCTATGAAGAATTAATTCCAACTGCTGATCTGGTTATCAATCTTACTCCTGATAAGCAGCATTCACCTGTTGTTAAAGCTGTTATGCCTTTAATGAAGGAAGGTGCAGCTTTAGGTTATTCACATGGTTTCAACATTGTTGAAGTAGGTGAACAGATCCGTAAGGATATCACTGTAGTTATGGTTGCACCAAAGTGCCCAGGTACCGAAGTTCGTAACGAATATGTTCGCGGTTTCGGTGTTCCTACTCTTATCGCTGTTCATCCAGAAAACGATCCAAAGGGTGAAGGTTGGGATATCGCTAAGGCATGGGCTGCCGGTACAGGTGGTCATAAGGCCGGCTGTCTTGAATCTTCATTTGTTGCTGAAGTTAAGTCTGACCTTATGGGTGAACAGACTATTTTATGTGGTATGTTACAGACTGCATCTTTACTTGCTTTTGATAAGATGGTTGCCGGTGGTATCGATGCCGGTTATGCGTGCAAGCTTTTACAGTTTGGCTGGGAAACCATTGGTGAAGCTCTCAAGTTCGGCGGTATTACCAATATGATGGATCGTCTCAGCAATCCAGCTAAGATTAAGGCCTTTAATATGGCTGAAGAATTAAAGGATATTATGCGTCCTTTATATCGTAAGCATATGGACGATATCGAAAGTGGCAAGTTCTCTGAAACTATGATGAAGGACTGGGCTGACAACGATAAGGATTTATTACGTTGGAGAAAAGAAACTCAGGAATCAGCTTTTGAAAATGCTCCTGCATGTGAAACTGAAATTTCTGAACAGGAATATTTTGACAAGGGTATCTTTATGGTTGCTACCATTAAGGCCGGCGTTGAGTTAGCTTTCGAAACAATGACTGAATCCGGTATTTACCCTGAATCAGCATACTACGAATCATTACATGAACTTCCTCTTATTGCCAATACAATTGCCCGTAAGCGTCTTTATGAAATGAACGTAGTTATTTCTGATACAGCTGAATATGGTAACTATCTGTTCTCTAATGCCTGTGTACCATTACTTAAGGAAAAGTACATGAGCAAGGTTACCCTTGAAGATATCGGTGTTGGTCTCAAGTCCAGCGATACTTCTGTTGATAATCAGACATTAATTGATATTAATGAAAAGATTCGTAACCATCCAATTGAAGTCGTAGGTCATAAACTCCGTGGCTACATGAAGGATATGAAGCGTATCGTTTTCGGTAAGTAATAATTCAGCTAACGGTTGCATAACTGCGATTAAAAGTATTGGAATGTACCGTTACACTGTTGTTCATACTAGAGTGAAAAGAAGAAGGTTTTCCTTCTTCTTTTTTTTTATAGTTGTTTAATTATGTCAGATGGGTCTTCTTGTACTGATGAAAGGGTGCTGTTTTTTTTATTGGCATCTGTTCAACGAATAGGAAATAGAATGATAGTGATATGTCAGTGTAAAAACCCCTTAACATGCGTAAGGGATTTGCAGAGTACGTCAGAAAAAGACCTTTAGTAAATCAAAATTTTCAATTTCCATGAGGATACCTGGGATTAATATTCATAGTTTCCTCAGTATCGTTTAAACCATACTGGGTTGTTCTGTTTCTACCATGTTCTTTTGAAAAATACAGACAGTTATCAGTGCTTATCAGCCAGTCCTTAGCGCTTGGAATTGTTTCAGAAAGGGTACACAAACCGAGACTTATGGTGAATTTTATAATCATATCTTCATAATAGACAGTATGAGCTTCTACAGCTTTTCTTATTCTTTCGGCGACCATAAATGAGGCTTCACGATTGGCATCAACTAGAAGAATAGCAAATTCCTCACCACCATACCTTCCGGCAATGTCCGTACTTCTAATCTGTTTTTTCAGAATTGCCGATACTTCTCTCAGTACAGCATCACCGGCAGGATGTCCGTATGTGTCGTTAACATGTTTAAAATGATCAATATCGAACATCATGAGAGTTATAGGCATTCTTGTTCGTTTATTGATGTTGTACTGCTGTTTCAGACATTCTTCCCAGTAGCCTCTGTTGTATAAAGTGGTAAGTCTGTCGGTGATTGAAAGTTCATGCAGTTTATTATTTGTTTTTTGCAGAGACAACTTTGAACTCGCTTCATCAGTAACATCATAGATGATAATGGTTACTTCTTCACAAGTACCGCTTAGAGACTGGATAGGGATGAAGGTGAAATTCATCATCATTTCAGAGGAGGTTCCAGTGAACGGACGGCTGTTAGCAAAATGAAAAACCTCTTGATGCTGTTCCCAGGAGCTGAATACGAGTGTATCAATGGAAAATGTTTCAAGAATTTTGGTTTTTAACCAGGAATTATCTAATTCCGGGAAAAATTCAAAAAGACAGCGGTCATTTATTTTGTATCCTTCAATACCGCTCTTATTTTCCATAAAGTTGTTCCAGATTTTAACTTTAAAATTTTTATCAAGGACAATAACGCCAACGTTTAAATTTTGGATAATACTGAGACTTCTGTGTAAGTCATGTATTTCACTAATGTTTTCTAAAATATCTGTCATACGAGTGCCATTATTTCCTTTAATTTTTCAGTTGTTGCATGATCGAACAGGATTTGGAACCTTATGTTCATATTAAGGTCTTTAATGGTATATGTAAGTTCCACGTTCAGTATGTTGCTGTTAGCCAATGACCGGCTTAGATTGTTATCTACATTAGATACCAATCCTGGAAAATTGAAATTTATAATATAATTAATCTGGGCAGTAAAGTTACGCATAAGAGTGCCGGATATGATACTTGCCAGTTCAATAACCAAAGAGTTTCTAACACTCGGTGCAAGGTCTTTTTTATCTGTTACTGTCTTAGTATAAGTTCTGATGTCGCTTGCTGAAAAGTAGATGAGACTTTCACCGAGAATTCCGCCACCGCTGAATCCCTGACTGACAATAAGATTTCCGTCGGAATCAAGCCATTTTTTTATTTCTTCAAAGATTACGCTACCTGTTTCAATCTTTATGTTAGGCAGAGGCATTGTGACGAAGAGATTTAACATGTCAGCAATTTTGCTGGCTGCGAGACCAGTGGCAATATTTATTTTTTCGGCAAGCTCATCAAAAGGTTGAGATTCGCTGTGATCGAGAAAGGTTATTTCATTTTCATCGGTGAGATCGTTTAAATCATTGACTGTGCACAAACCGTATTTTGTAAGCAGGTTATGCAGTTCATCTGAATCAAGAGGTTTTTTTAGGAAAGCCAAAACATTGTAATTCTTAATTATTTCCAGAGCCTGTTGCTGAATATCACCTGATACGACAACAATCATAACCCTTAAACCTTCCTGCTTAACGGCTTCCAATACCTCATATCCGTCCATAACCGGCATAGTCAGGTCCAAGAACATGAATTTGGCTTTTCCGCTACGAAGGAGTTCCATTGCTTCCAAACCATTGGCGGCAGTATAGATGTTTTTTACAATTTTTTTAGGGATAGCTCTGATAAGTTGATTCCTTGCAAACCTGGAATCATCACACACTATTATGTCTATTGCCATGTAATGTAAGCTCTTTTTTTCTCAGTCCGAAGATATATAACAAATTAGATTTTATTATAATTGGGGAATTAAGAGCATGATAACAGTCATAAAAAAAGTTTTTTTATAAGAGCTTGAAAAAAAGGCATCGATTGCAAGGAAAGTGTTAGCTAACAATATCCATGGGTTCAGCACTTAAAAAAACATACATAATGAAAAAGAAAAAGGCTGATTGTTACAGTACATCAGCCTTTATATATATGAATCAAAACAGATACGTGGAAAAACTTAAATATGAAGAGTATTAAGTTTTTCCTGAGTATTATTTCTGCAGAAGAGAAATATCAGCAATGTGAGTAAACATTCCCCTCAGGATTTTTAACAAAGCTATACGGTTGTTCTTGACATCCTCATCTTCACAGTTAACCATAACCTGATCAAAGAACTGGTCAATAGATTCTTTTAACAACGAAAGTTTGCTGAGAGCTCCGGTGTAGTCGTTATTCTCATATAAAGATGTAACTTCTGAAGAAATTTTGGATATTTCAGAATATAAGCACTTTTCAGCGTCTTCTTTAAGCAAAGATTCGTTGAATGATACGTCATTATTTGTTTTGGCAATAATGTTGGCAACACGCTTGTTTGATGCGGCAAGTGATTCAGCCTCATTCAGCTTTCTAAACTGTTCAACAGCATGAATACGTTTATCAAAATCATAGAGGTTGGTAACATTGGTTGCCAGTACGGATTGAACAACGTCAGTGCTTATTCCTGATTCCTGATAATAAGCCTTGAAGCGCCCGAGAATATATTCAATTACATCTTTAACAGTATTAGGATTGGTTAATTTTTCACCGAATAACTGCGCTGCATATTCTACGAGAGGTTTAATGTCAAGATTCAGTTTGTTTTCAATAGCAATACGGATAATACCGATAGAAGCTCTTCTTAAACCGAATGGATCCTTGTCTCCCTTAGGTATTTGATTGATACCGAAAATACCTGCAAGAGTAGTGATTTTTTCAGCAATGCTCAGAGCGCATGAAACTTTATTTGTAGGAATACCATCACCGGCAAATCTAGGCATATACTGCTCATTCATTGCCAGAGCGATATCTTCAGGTTCGCCGTCAATTCTAGCATAATGCATTCCCATAATACCTTGAGTATCGGTGAATTCCATTACCATATTAGTCATGAGATCACACTTTGAAAGCATACCTGCTCTCCTGGTGTTATTAACATCTGCACCTATAATTTCAGCAATCTGGGCTGCAACCTCAGCAACAACCACGGATTTATCAGCGAGAGAACCCAGCTGCTTCTGGAACAGGATTGTCTTTAGACTTTCAAAACGTGATTCCAATGTCTTTTTCTTGTCAGTATTGAAGAAGAATTCAGCATCAGCAAGTCTAGGTCTGACAACACGTTCGTTACCTGAAATTACCATTTCAGGATTCTTTGAAATGATGTTACTGATAAAGATGAAGTTAGGTAACAGTTTGCCGTCACGATAAACTGGAAAATACTTCTGGTCTCCTTTCATGGTATGAACAAGTGCTTCAGATGGTACTTTGAGGAATTTTTCTTCAAATTTTGCAGTCATCAGTACCGGATATTCTACCAGAGAGGTTACTTCTTCGATGAGTGATTCATCCAGGTCTGCTTCACCATTCAGAGCTGCCGCCTGATTAATGATAGAGTCCTTAATCATTTTTTTGCGACGTTCGTAATCGGCAATTACCATACCTTTCTTTTCGAGTATTTCAGGATATTCATCAGCAGAATTAATTGTAAATTCCTGTTCCCCCATGAATCGGTGACCTCTGATGGTTCTGGCTGATTCCAGTCCTAATATTGATCCCGGAATAAGTTCCTCACCGAATAACATGGTCAGTGTATGAACCGGACGGACAAACATTGCTCTCTGATCGCCCCAGTGCATTAACTTTGGAATAGGCAAAGCGGAAAGAGCTGTTTTTACAAAATCCGGAATAAGTGCAACTGTTGAAGTACCTTTTTTTATAGTACGGTAAACCAGCCATTCTCCCTTTGGAGTCTGAACTCTATCTGCGGCTGAAATATCGATGCCCTGAGCTTTGGCCCATGCAAGTCCTACCTGAGTAGGCTGATTGTCCTTGAAGGCAACCTGAACAGAAGGTCCTTTGATTTCAACTTCTTTATCCTGTTGATATTCTGCAAGTTCAAGAACTTTTAACGCTAAACGGCGCGGAGTAGCGTACCATTCAATAGACTTATACTGTAAATCAGCCTTTTTAAGTTCATTTGCAAAACCATCCATAAAAGCTGTTGCAAGTTTGCGTAAGGCTTTTGGAGGTAATTCTTCAGTTCCTAATTCCACAAGCAAATTTCTATTAGACATTACTTTGTTACCTCATTTTTGCAGATAGGGAAACCAAGAGCTTTACGTGCGTTGTAGTATGCTTCGGCAACACCTTTTGATAAAGTTCTGATTCTCAGTATATAACGCTGTCTTTCAGTTACTGAGATTGCGTGTCTTGCATCAAGAAGATTGAATGCGTGGGCTGCGCGCAGGATACGTTCATATGCTGGAAGCGGTAATGGTTTTTCCAAGGCTAAAAGTTTCTGGCATTCCTTTTCGCTTGCGTCAAATACAGAGAAAAGGAAATCAACATCAGCGTATTCAAAGTTATAGGTGGACTGCTCAACTTCGTTCTGGTGGAAAACATCCCCGTATGTGATATCACCGGTAGGAGTGTGAGCCCAGACGAGGTCGTAAATATTGTTAACACCTTGGATATACATTGCCAGTCTTTCCAGACCATAGGTGACCTCACCTGTAACAGGGAAACATTCAAGTCCGCCTACCTGCTGGAAATAGGTGAACTGGGTAACTTCCATACCATTAAGCCATACTTCCCAACCAAGTCCCCATGCTCCGAGAGTTGGATTCTCCCAGTTGTCTTCGACAAATCTAATATCATGGGTTGACGGGTCAAAGCCGAGTTCTTTAAGTGACCCAAGATATAATTCCTGAATATTACTTGGGGAAGGCTTTAAAACAACCTGAAACTGGTAATAGTGCTGAAGTCTGTTAGGATTTTCACCATAACGTCCGTCTGTCGGACGGCGTGAAGGTTGAACATATGCACAGTGATGAGGTTCCGGTCCTATGGCGCGGAGAAAAGTCTGCGGATGAGAGGTACCAGCGCCAACTTCCATATCAAATGGCTGGGCAATCATACAGCCCTGACGTGACCAGTAATCCTGCAGAGTTAAAATTAACCCTTGAAAGGTCTTGATATCATAAGTATTAGACATCGAAATTATTCCTTGGAAAATTCCACATTAGGAGTATCAGAAAAAAATAAAAAAATTATTTGACTTAAAATAATTAGTTGTCCGCTATTTTACTAAAAAATGCTATTTTTGCATAACAAAAGATAGTATGTTGTCATTAAGTTCTTTTTTTAGCATTTTATATTCCATGTGCACGCACAGAAGCTCGAAATCTCTTTCTGTCGAAGGATCGTCTGCTATTACCGTTATAGTATCGCCTTTGTCAAGGTGTCTCATTGCTTTTCTTACTATCATCAGCGGTTCAGGGCATCGTAGACCGATGGCATTAATATCTATATTTCTACTCATAGTCATTAAATGATTTACTGAAAAAAATGTGAATATCAGTTCGCAGGTTCGAAATTACAAAAAACACAATATAGTATGCCCAGATTTGAATATAGGTGATAACAGTGGTCGTTAATCTAAATGAAACGAAATACTGTTTAGATTATACCGGAGTATCTGATTATATGGTGATAAAGTTCAGGTATCGAGGGCATATGTAGACAATACAAGGCTAAGGTGAACTGACGTAATGTTCGATGCTGCCGAGAATTAATATTCTGGTATTGAATATAGTCAATAAAAATAAATCTGTTGACATAATATTCTCAGAAGGCATCAATACGTGGAGAATTATAACAAAAAAAGCAGTGTTTGAATAAATAGGGACTTCAGGTAAATGATAATTAACAGGGAAGTCTACTCAGAGTATAAAAAGATAATGCACATAGGTATCCTGAAGTAATGAATATAAATGTGACTGTTAAAAGAAAACTGTTGAGGAGGTATTTTGTTTAATGTATCAGTAGTGAGAAAAATTGGATAGGTAAAGGTAATCGGTTAAAGATTTTTGGAACTGGAGAGCTAAAGAGGTATAGTGTGCTTAATTGTAGAAAAAATGATTAAAAAGAATATTTTTTGTTCAAAAAAAGAATAATTATGAAAAAAATCAAAAAAAGTGTTGACGAAAAAAAAATAAGCCTTAAAATGCACATCGTTCGCTAAGCAAAGCGAAAACAAAAAAGTTCTTTAACAACGAATCTAGACAATC
>OMYE01000022.1 GCA_900315145.1 uncultured Pseudomonadota bacterium
CAGGAAAAACGCTTTTTTGTTATATAAATTATTCAAAAACAATATAATTACTATACTAATTATATCATATATGTATAGTTTTTAAGATCCTGTGCATGGTTGTAAGACCTAATACTTATTTTATAAATCAAAGATAAATATTGAATTATGGTCAGACGTGGAAACGGTAATTGAACTGCTTGTTACAGAAAATGACGACCTAAAAGTCAGATACGGTGTCAATGACTTACCTAAATGGAAAAATGAAACACTTAAAAGCTTTTCTGAAGGGTTAGATCTTTTCGAAAGTCTTTTTACAAAATATCTTTCAGTAGCACAGAAAAAAGCCGATATCAAAGATACCTTCTTCAGTGATATTGTAGATAACCACGTCGAATCACTTATTCAACGCTCTCATGGATTATTGGATAAAAAAGTGGCCAAACAGCTATTGAAAGCTCAGACTGCTGATACCGTAATAAACTATAACTATACAGACATAGCCGAACGGCTATATCAGAAACATTGTCCAAAAAAGTCTCCCAAAATCCCAAATATTTATAGACTATTCCTTAATAAAAATGCTACTTATACTAATTTAATTACAATTGAGTATTCAAGAAACTAACTGTTTTGATAATGACATAAATATATTGAATTGTAAACTTTGCGAAGGTTATGATAAAGGAAAAGGTGGAACTTTATCAAAATTTTCTTTTATTAATTGACCCCATGCTTTTCTAATTTTTAGCAAAAATTCGTTATCTTTTGCAACTCTAATTTGGGTTGTTTTATTTTCTTTTCTATTCATTACGACAAGATCTATTGGTAGACCAACTGACAAATTTGACATAATAGTAGAATCAAAAGAAATCATTGTACATTTCAATGCATTTTCAAGATCTGTAGTATAGTTAACAATGCGATCAATTATAGGTTTTCCATATTTGTTTTCACCGATTTGAAAGTATGGAGTCTCTTCATTTGCAATAATGAAATTACCTTCTGAGTATATGTTATATAGTTCAGGTTCGTTGTTTGCTATATATCCTCCTAACAATAATGAACATGATAATGTAGAAGTATCAATTAACTCTGATTTAGATTCTATAATAGTTTCTCGTAAAATGGTTCCTACTATTTGGGAAATCTCAAATAGAGTAGGTATTTTAAGAATATTGTTATCAGTATTATCTTTAATATTTTGATTTATCTTAGCAATTACACTTTGAGTAGTTGCCAGACTTCCTGCTGATTGAATTACAATTTCTCGATCCTCATTTTTAAAGTAAAAAAGTTTTCGATAAGTTGATATATGATCTATTCCTCCATTAGTTCTAGTATCAGATGCGAAAATAAGACCATCTTTTAATTTCATAGCTACACAATAAGTCACAGTTTGTATCTCCATAGTAAAAATATATTGCACCAAAATAATGATCATAAAATTTTGGAATAAATCCAATCTGGCGTAATTCATGCATTATTAATACCAACAAAGGAGATTTTATGATTAAAGTAAAGTTACCAAATAAAGAGCACTATGATGAAATGATGGATTCTAATGGTGAATGTCGTCTAAATTATAGAAACTATTGCAACTGGCTTTATTCAACAGAGGAGAAAACTTTTGATGAAAAAAGAAGAAAAGCAGAATTGTTATTTCATCGAGTTGGTATTACTTTCAACGTTTATGGGAATAACGAAGGTACTGAAAGATTAATACCTTTTGATCCAATCCCTAGAATAATTTCAGCAGAGGATTGGAAAATTATTGATGCTGGTATTAAGCAAAGAGTAACTGCTTTGAATATGTTTTTGTATGATATTTATCATGAAGGACATATTCTTAAAAGTGGTATTATACCTATTGATTTAATATACAATAATTCTCAATACCAGATTATTATGAAAGATCTTAATTTATATGGAAAAATATATTCTCATATATCAGGTATTGATATTGTTCGAAACAAAGACGGCAACTATTATGTGCTTGAAGATAATTTAAGAACTCCGTCTGGTGTTTCTTATATGATAGAAGACCGCAAAATGATGATGAGACTATATCCTGAAGTTTTCATGCGTCAGCCAGTAGCTCCTGTTGAACATTATCCAAATGTTCTTTTAGAAACTTTAAAACAATCATCTCCAGTTGAAAATCCTTGTGTAGTTGTTATGACACCTGGTTGCTTCAATAGTGCTTATTTTGAACACTCCTTTTTAGCTCAACAGATGGGCGTTGATCTTGTTGAGGGTGCTGACCTATTCGTTCGCGATGGTTATGTTTATATGAGAACAACAAAGGGGCCTAAGCGTGTAGATGTAATTTATCGAAGAGTAGATGATGATTTTATGGATCCTCTTAATTTTAATCCAGATTCAATGTTAGGTGTTCCTGGTATTTCATCAGTTTATAGACAACAGCATGTTGTTCTTGCTAATGCATTTGGTACTGGTATTGCTGATGATAAATCTGTGTATCCTTATGTTGATGAAATGATTCGTTATTATTTGCAATCTGAACCAATATTAAAAAATGTTCCAACATATCTTTGTCGTAAACAAAATGATTTGCAATATGTTCTAGAGCATTTATCAGAACTAGTTGTTAAAGAGGTTCATGGATCCGGTGGATATGGAATGCTTGTAGGACCTCATGCGAGTAAAAAGCAATTAGAAGAATTTAGAGATAAATTAAAAGCAAAACCTGATAATTATATTGCACAACCAACATTAACTCTTTCTAGTTGTCCAACTTTTGTTGAGGAGGGTATTGCACCAAGACATATTGATTTAAGACCATTTGTCTTGTCATCACCGCAGGGTATTAAAGTCGTTCCTGGAGGACTTACTAGAGTGGCTCTTAAAAAAGGATCTTTGGTTGTAAATTCATCACAAGGTGGCGGTACAAAGGATACTTGGGTTTTGGAGGATACAAATGTTAAGTAGAACAGCATCTCATCTATTTTGGATGGCAAGATATATTGAACGAGCAGAGAATGTTACACGTATTATGAATGTAGCAAGAACTTTTGCTCTTATGCCAGAATCTAGAGGAGGCACTTCAGAATTAAAATCTCCTTTAGATATCACAGGTCTTTCAGATATTTACGCTGATATTATTGGCGACGAAATTACCTACGATAATATATGTAAATTTTTTATTTGTAGTGAAGGAAATCCAGGATCTATAGCTAGATCTTTAACCCTTGCAAGAGAAAATGCTCATGCGGTAAGAGGTACCATTACTTCAGATATTTGGGAATGTTTGAATGAAGCTTACTTATCTATGAACGCTTTTCTAAAGAACGGATTAACACGAGATAATAGTGAATCATTCTTCGATAATATTTTGGAGCATTACCAATTATATTTCGGTGCAATGATGTCTACTATGCAAAGAAATGATGCATATAATTTTACTATGGCAGGTCACATGGTAGAAAGAGCTGATAATACAGCACGTGCAATGATTGTAAAATTTGCACCAGAAAAGAAAAAGAAAATTCAGGACAATGCTATTGATTATTATCAATTGACTTCATTATTAAGAGCAATGTCTGCAAACGTTGCATACCATACTTCATATGGAGATGCAGTTATTCCAGAAAATGTTGCAGAATTACTAATTCTCTCTAAGAGTTTACCTAGATCTTTAGTTTCATGTACTAAGGAATTGAATAATTGTCTAACTTCGATTGAAGGGGATCTTGGTCTTATTCCTAAGCGCCTTACTGCAGAGTTGAATGCTTCTTTATCCTATTCAACAATCGAGCAATGCATGAATAACGGCTTAGGACAGTTTTTGAATAGGTTTTTAACTCGAATTAGCCACATTGGTATCGCAATTCATCGAGCTTATTTGGAGGTTGCATAATGATTTTTAATATTGAACACTGTACAAAGTACCATTATTCAACACCTGTGACTTCACTTGAATATTTACGATTAACACCTATTACTTTGTCTAATCAAAGAGTTTTAGAATGGAATCTAGATGTTCCTGGTAATGTACAAACAATGACTGATGGTTATGGAAATGTCCTTAATGTAATTAGTATTGATAAAAAACATAAAGATCTTACATTTAAAGCTAGTGGACGAGTAGAGATTAATGGACTTGAAGTATTAGGTGATGGTGGAATTAATCCTTTATTATTTCTACGAAATACTAAATTAACTTCAGCTGGTGAAAAAATTAAAGATTTTGTAAAACCATATATGAGTGATATGCGTTCAATTACAGATTCTTTACAAGATATGGCAAGATCTATCTTGAATGTAATACCTTATGATAAAGGTGTGACGGATTCTCATACTTGTGCAGAGGATGCATTTGCAGCAGGTCATGGAGTATGTCAAGATCATACACAAGTATTTATTGCTTGTTGTAGATTGAGAGGAATTCCTGCTCGTTATGTAAGTGGTTATTTATTTTCGGATGACGCTGGCCATATTGCCTCTCATGCCTGGGCTGAAGCTTGGTATGATGGAGGTTGGCACACTTATGATGTATCAAATTTATTATTTGCTCCAAGTAGACATGTTAAGGTTGCTATAGGCCTCGACTATCAGGAAGCTTGTCCAATTAGAGGTATTAGAACAGGAGGTGGTGCTGAAGTTCTAGATACGTATACTCAAGTAAATTTATTAAATGATACACCTTTAAATGATGAGTTCACTTTCGTTGATAAAATGGATCTTGATACTAAAGAGCAAGGAGGTCAGCAACAACAGCAAATGATGTTCAAAAGATCCTTTTTAAATAGTATGGTTTTCTTCAATATTAATTAGTATAGTGTTTATAATTGAAAAATGGAGATTGGTTTAGATCTCCATTTTTTTATCTATCAATTCAAGCAAATTTATGAATTTGCAAACATAATAAATTTGGCTCTTGTTAAAACCTACATTCCGCAGTTGAATTAAGAATATGGTAGATCAAAAAGCGATCGATTAAATTTAAATTTTGTGACATATATCTCATTGGTTAAAAAATATACTATTAATCGATCTCATTTAATGGTTTTATACTGAAAAATTAATTTAGGATAAATTTAGTTATGGCAGGTATAAGACCTTATTTTTTAAGTACAGATCACTACGGTTTAGTAGTTTCAACTTGTGATTTTCTCGGTATTCAAAAATTTATCGATGAAAGAATTCCAAAAACATCTAACAATCAAAAATTAACTTACGGTCAGCTATTCGTGTGTATGCTGGTTTAATGCCTTAAGTTATGTTTCTAAGCCCTTATACAATTTATTTAATATCTTCTTTTTCAGTCAGATTAGCTTCAACCAGATGTTTTTGCTTTTCCTCCTTATAGAGACTCATACTGGCAGCCAATTCAGCTCCTAACAGTACCACATACCAGTTGATGTAGGTCCAGACCATCAACACCGGAAGTGCAGCTACAGCACCGTATACCGGAGTATAACTGGTAAAATTAACAACATAATGAGTAAAGCTCTGTTTAATAAATTCCTGAACCAGTGCAGTAAAAAAAGCCCCGATAACTGCATGGGTAACATTAACCTTGGTGCACGGAACAGATATAAACAGTAGCGAAAAAATCACAAAAGTCAGAAAACAAGGAACCATCTTCATACCGATGGTATTCAAATAAACAGCTGCCGAACCATCACCAAGAAAATTAGAAGCCAGTATAGAAGAAGAGATAGCTATACTCACACCGAATAATATCGGTCCAAGTGTAAGTACCATCCAATATACAGCAAATGTAGTGATCCTTGGTCTGTTGACCTTGACGTGCCATATCTTATTCAACGTTAAATCTATACGTCTGATAAGAGCAAGAGCAATAATAATCAAAGTTACCACGCCGACAGTTGTCGTCTTTGATGCATTCTCGATGAACGAATTAATATTATCAGTTAAAACAGCCCCCATCTGCGGCATCATATTTTTAATAATATACCCCATCATCTCATCACGATATACTGCAAAACTCGGATGAAATGAGAAAAAACTCAGCAACACAGCCAATATAGGAATTAAAGACAGAATTGTTGTATAGGAAAGAGACGATGCCAGTACATCTATACCGTCATCCTCAAGTTTGTTTTTAAAGAAAAACAGGAATGCCAACTTTTTTTTCACGATAGATTTTAAACCTGCTGTTCCTTTTTTCTTTTTCGGAGATTTTTCAATAACAGTGTCACTTTTGTTAAAATTCGGAGATTCGTCAAAAAGCTTACGGTCATTAACGGAACCTCTGCCATCAGTATTATCACTCATAACACCTATCCTTAAGCCTATATACTGAGATAATTAATTAAATCTGTAAATTGTCTTCCCTGCGAAAATTTTAACACATCAGCCAATGTACTAATATTCACTAACTCGACACTTAAGAATATTCATAAAACTGTCGCTTATTTTGAGAAGTAAATAATATTTCTATCAGATAACTTTTATTTTCCTATGAATTTAACGGTGAAAAAACTTCAAAAACCGATAAAACCCCATTCATAATTAATTAGCTATTATTTCCCGCCAGAAAACCTCTAGACAAAAAAACTCCGGAAAGCCTTATGAAGCATTTTTCCGGAGTTGATTATCAACAAACAGGGACATTTACTATCCCGAATATCTTTCTTTCCTGAAAAAGGAATTTATTTCTGTTCTACTGCACGTTCTATACAGCTGTGAATAAAATCAACCATGTTATCACCATGATGCTCCAGCATCTTTGGAAACATAGAAATAGGTGTCATCCCAGGGAATGTATTGATTTCATTCAACAGAATCTCATTATCCCCGACCAGGAAGAAGTCAATACGTGAAAGATCCTTCAGCTTCAGCAGTTTGAATGCCTGACGGGCATACTGACGAATCTTTTCTTTAATTTCATCAGAGACTTCCGCTTCTACATATGTAACTGATTTTGATGAACTGTTATATTTTTCTTCAAATGAGTAGAAATCATTATCCGGAGTAACAATTTCCCCTGGATTGGTAACCACCAGTTCACCATGATATTCATATGCAGCGACTTCCAGTTCACGAGGCTTCACTGCCTGTTCGAGCAAAACACTGTTACTGTATTTAAACGCCTCGTGAATGTAATTATCGAGATCCTCTTCTTTAACGACCTTATAGCATCCTACTGAAGACCCCTGAGAAGAAGCCTTTACGAATACCTTGCTGTTTTCTCTAAAAAACTCATGTGCCCTTGCAATATTTGTACTGTTTTCACAGTCAATAAAAATATACGGAGTATTAGGAATATTGCCTGCACTTAACCATAATTTTGTACTTATTTTATTAAAACACAGTTTGCTGCTTTCAGAGTTACAGCCGAAATACGGTATACCTATTATCTCCAGTAAAGACTGAATGTCTCCTGTTTCACCGGGAACACCGTGAATACATGGAATAACATAGTCTATATGGTGCATATTTTCACCTACCACCAGATTATGATCATAGGTCAAAAAACATTTTTCTTCAGATTCTGTAACCCAGCAGTTCTTATGAATAATCACTTTGAAAACACTGCAGTCAGGCATTGATTCAAACTGCTTAGCAATATATGAAGCACTTACCAGGGAAATTTCGTGTTCAGAACCATCTCCGCCACATAAGAGCAGAACATTATAAGATTTCATTTTTATATTCCATTAAAAAAAATAACTAGCCAATTATACTTTTACAAAACATTCATGACAAATGGAAACTACTTGTATTGTCAGATTAATTTGACAATTTATAACACCATTACAATGTATTAAGATAAAATGCTGTTTGTTTAATTTATGATTATTATTTAAAAAATTATTTTCTATGAAAAGATTGCAATTATTAACTGCTGTTCTTACGGCATGTATTTTGTTTACAGGTTGCGTCACTGTTACCTCCGATGGCAAACCTCTAAAAAAGGAAGCTCCTCAGAACACTACGTCAAAAGAAATCGCCCAAATGCTCAATGACGTCAAAGGTGAATACAGGGAACTGGATTCAGAAAAGACCAACAGACTGGTACAAAAGATTTCTGACGGAGATATTGACGTCATTAAAAGTGTTATGAACGATCCTAACAGTTATGAACCGCCTGTCCTGTTTGCGTACGCAAACCAGGTTTTTCAATCAGGACATTATGATACGGCCATGTTCTGGTACTACACAGCCCAGTTAAGAGCAAGATCAGACGCCAATAAATCAAAGGACAACACAGTTCAGAATGGTGTTACCAATCTCAGCAAAATATACGGCACATCAATAGGACAGTATGCTATCGAGCACCCTGATAATCTCGAAGAAACAATGAAAAAAGTACTGGAATGGGACGAAATTTCTGAAAGAAAATACAATCCTAAATGGGTGGCAATTCTAGGCAACGAGGCTAAGATAAGCGATAAAATTAGATTTGTTACTCCTGATCAGTATAAAATCATTGATAATGAAGTGAGACGAGGCTGGAGAATTGGTTTTGAAGCAGCAATAAAAGAAATCAAAGCCCGGCATAACAGTAAGGAATAAACCTTCCCCCGCCGGGTTCGGGAAGAGACATTTCTCACTCATGCCCCGCCAGTTCAAGGAAACAAAAAAGCATCAGCTGTCTTTATGCTGATGCTCTGCCTCTTTATAGGAACATAACCTTAATCAGGCAACAGCCTGTTCTATGAATTCTTTAAGCTTCTGACGGTTTAGAGCCCCAACCTGCTTAGCCACAAGTTCTCCGTTTTTAAATAACAGCAGTGTCGGTATATTTCTTACACCGTACTGTGCCGCATAGTCTCTGCTCTGATCGACATTTACTTTAACAAAATCTACATCTGCCAGTTCCTTTGCCACATCCTCGATAACAGGAGCCACCATCTTACATGGTCCGCACCAAGGAGCCCAAAAATCAACTAGAACAGGTTTCTTATTAAACAGTACCTGTTCCTCAAACAAGGCATCATCAATTTCTTTTACAAAATCACTCACTTTATATCTCCCTTATTTTCCTTTGTTTAGTAGATTATATGCATAACTTTCTTTTTCAGAAATTAAATTCTCTGAGCTGTGCATCACAAGAACTATTTTCTCATCATCTGAAAACAACCTTTTCATTTTATAGCATATTTTATAAACAATTCCCACCTTTTATGTCAAAATAGTCGTGTAAGCTCAATTCTATTTTCTCAGTCATAAACTTGTATAATAAAACAAAAAAAATAATCACCTCTGCACTCTTGTATAAGATAATAGAACAAACACTGCTTCTCTCATCGATATAATAAACAATAGGAAATATTTCTATGTCCGGCTCTTCACCTTTATATGCGGCTGTAGATTTAGGCTCTAACAGTTTTCATTTACTTGTTGTCAGAAACGTTTCCGGAGCTATCCGGGCTGTTTCCCGTGTTAAAAGAAAAGTCAGACTTGCTCAGGGACTTGACGATAAAAACATGCTGTCTGAAGAAGCCATCCGCCGGGGACTTGACTGCATCAGACTATTCGCAGAACAGCTGAAGGATATTCCTAAACAGAATATTCGTATCGTGGCAACCGCCACACTGCGTTTGGCTAAAAATGCCAGTGTTTTCATTGAAAACGCAGAAAAAATACTTGAACACTCCATAGACATAATCAGCGGAGAAGAAGAAGCCAGAACCATTTATCACGGAGTCATAAGCACCTCCAACACCCAGGGGAACATACTGGTCATTGACATTGGCGGAGCTTCTACGGAATTAATCATAGGTAAAGGACTTGATGTTAAAGTACTTCACAGTACCCAAATGGGATGTGTCACCTGGGTGAACAATTTCTTTTCAGAAGATCTGATAACCGAAGCTAATTATGAACGGGCCATTGATGCAGCCACGGAAATACTTAGTCCAATTGCAGATGAATATTTACGTGAAGGTTTCGATACATGCGTCGGTGCCTCCGGAACTATCCAGTCCCTGCAGGAAATTATGCTTTCTAGCGGGGAAAGTGAGGTGGTCACTCTCGAAAAGCTTCTCCTACTTAAAAAGAAAACACTTCAAGATGGAAGATTCAGTAAATTAAATATTTCCGGCTTATCCCCGGAAAGATTAACCGTTTTTCCTTCCGGTCTTGCCATTCTGATAGCAATATTTAAGCTTTTAGACATAAAAGGAATGACTCTGGCAGGCGGTGCCTTGAGAGAGGGTGTTATATATCGCATGCTGGGAGGTTATGCGCCTAAGGACGTAAGAACCAATACAGTAAACAGCCTGATAACCAGGTATCAACTGGATCGAGAACAGGCTGAAAGAGTTACAAAAGTTGCACTTCAGGCTTTTGATGATCTAAAAGATACATGGGGGCTTGACAATACATCATCCAGACCTATTCTGAAATGGGCAGCCATGCTCTATGAAATAGGTCTGTGCATTGAATACAAAAAAGCACCGCAACATGCTTCATATATCATAGACAACATCGAAATGCCTGGATTTACAAATGCCCAAAAGCATTTACTGAGCGCACTGTTGCTTAATCAAAGAGACACCTATAAAATCAGCGCACTGCAGAATCAAAATGCCGTACCATATGCGGAAGCTTGCGCTCTGGCCAGAATATTAAGGCTCGCCATTATCATATGTGTACGTCGCAGTCCGGATGCCATAGACGGACAGATTCAGTTTACCATGCCTGAATTTGGCAGAATTGAACTGGTTATCAGCAGCGAATGGATGAATAAACACTACCTCAGAGCAACTTTATTAAAAGAGGAATGCTCCCGTCAAACTGAACAGGGATGGGGGATGAGCATAAAGGAATATTAAAATGCTGTATAAGATACTTCTGGTTGCCACAGGTGGGGCCTGTGGTGCCACTGTCCGTTATTTAAGTTCTGTACTGGCGGAACATTTCATCGGCAGTACATTTCCAATTGCCACAATGACGGTTAATGTTGTTGGGGCTTTTTTAATTGGGCTGTTAACCGGATTTGTTTCGGATCCTCAAATTAAATTACTGTTAATAACAGGGATTCTAGGTGGTTTTACTACATTCTCCACTTTTTCTCTTGATGCTGTAAAACTGTACCAGTCAGGACAATATCTATCACTTGCAGCCTACGTGCTTGGAAGTATCTTACTTGGAACAGTATTCACCGCCATCGGTCTTGCGATAAGTTCAAAAACATAGCCCCGCCGGCAGTTAATATTCACAACCTAATATCAGCACCTATTTTTAGAAAACAAATCAGGATAAAAACAACAGCTATGAAGCAGAATCAACAGTTAGTACTCATTGATGGTAACAATTTTCTGTACAGAGCATACTACAGTACAGTAAGAGCCAGTTTGACAAACAGCAAAGGCCAGCCTACAGGAGCCACAAAAGTTTACATAAACATGATCAAAAAACTGGAAAAAAAATACCCCGAAGCTGTTTTTGCCGTAGTATTCGATGCTCATGGTCCGTGCTTCAGACATGAATTATACGCCGAATACAAAGGAACACGAAAACCGATGCCTGACGACCTTCGGGCTCAGGTAGATACCATTAAAAACATTATCACAGCCATGGGACTGCCTATAATAAGCGTAAAAGGAGTTGAAGCTGATGATGTTTTAGGATCTTATGCCGTAAAAGCTGCAGGAGATGGATATCAGGTTTATCTTGCTACCGGAGATAAAGATTTGGCATCCATGGTAAATGACAGTATTTTCATAGTGAATACTATGGATGATACCGTATTGGACCGTGACGGTGTTATCGAAAAGTTCGGAGTTCCTCCGGAACTCATCAGTGATTTTTTAGCGCTGAAAGGTGATACTGCCGACAACATTCCAGGTATGACCGGAATTGGTGATAAATCAGCCACTATGCTGCTTAACAGTTTAGGAAACATACATAATATAGAGCAGCATCTTGATGAAGTAAAAAATCTCAGCTTCCGCGGAGCCAAGACCTTTGCGGATAATTTCAGAAAACAGATTGACAACATCAGACTATCCCTGATTTTAACTACAATAAAAACCGACGTTGATCTGCCATATCCCTTGCAGGAACTCCGGAAAAAAAATGCGGATCACCGGAAATTGCTGGAAATATATACAGAATGCGAATTCAAAGATCTGATAAAACTTGAAAAACAACAGATGGAAAATGAACAAAAACACCAATCAGACACCGGAATTCAAAGCGATCTTTTTTCCCCACCGGCCATGAATGAAAACACGGACAGAATGGAAAGCAGTCCGGACCGGAAAACAAACCTCCAGAATCAGAAAATACCGGTTACAGTGCTGGCCGAATCATCACTGACCTTGCTAGTAAAGGAAATGTCAGTAAGCAGTCAGCTATTTATTTATCCATTGAAAATATGGGAAAACGTCATTTCCTCCAAACTAGTCGGTCTTGCCGTTGAAACAGCCAACTGCAGTTTCTATATTCCTGTCGGGCACTATTATCTTAACTGTCCGTCAACAATACCGGCAACAGTAATATTCGATACTATAGGCAGCTATCTATCAGACAGTTCTAAAGAAATAATAGCATACAATGTAAAGGAACTAATGCATATCCTTGACAGTTACGGCATCATCCTCAGACAGCCTTTTCATGATGTTATGCTTGAAGCACACAGTTTGAATTCCGCATTGACTTTGGATATACCTTCTCTCGCCACACAGTTTCTTGAAACAAATGTGGAAGACGAATATGCTCTGACCACAATTTATGAAACAGTAACAGGACGAAACGGAAAGGAAAACAGAAAGAAGAAAAAGATTCCCCTTTTTGAAGTGGAGATAAATCAGGCAGCTGATTTCTGCAGAAGCGTAGTTTCTGCCATAAACAGACTGCACAACACAATATTCAGTAAACTGCAGCAGATACCGGAAAACTTCAAAAGCTACTGCGAAATAGAACTGCCTTTAGTAGAAGTTCTTTACAGCATGGAAAAAAACGGTTTCTATCTAGACAGAAACGAATTTTCCAATCAGAGCAAGATTCTTAATGCCAAACTTGATGAAACCCAGAAAAATATCTGGTTAATTGCCAATAAAGAGTTCAATATTAATTCTCCGAAGGAAGTAGCAACAGTTCTATATGATCATTTAGGTATTGAATGTCCCAAAAAAACCCCTACCGGACAGCCTTCAACATCAGAAGAAGTTCTGTCTGAAATAGCAGAAAATTACGAAATTGCCCGATTAATTCTGGACTATCGTGCTCTGGCGAAACTTATCAACACTTATGTGGATAAACTACCGGAAATAATTAACAGTGAAACCCACCGTATTCATGGTGTTTTCCATCAGGAGGGAACATCCACAGGCAGACTTTCATCAAGTGATCCCAACCTCCAAAATATCCCGGTAAGAACTCCTGAAGGCCGGGCTATCAGGGCAGGTTTTGCCGCACCAGATGGTTATAAAATTGTTGCAGCCGATTATTCACAGATAGAATTACGTCTGATGGCTCATATTGCTCACGAACAGAATATGATTAATGCCTTTAACCATCATTCTGACATTCATGCCTCCACCGCTGCACAAATTCACAACGTACCAATTGAAAATGTGACTCCGGAAATGCGTCGCTCTGCCAAAGCTATAAACTTCGGTCTAATGTACGGCATGAACACCTTCGGTCTGGCCAAAAGACTGAATATATCAAGAGAAACAGCAAACATATACATAACCAGCTACTTCAACAGATTTCCCGGCGTTAAACAGTACATGGCTGATATAAAAAAATCAGTACATGAATCAGGATATGTAACCACAATTCTAGGCCAAAAGCTCAACTTTGAAGCTATTAAAACAGCGCCAAAAATGGCGGTATCTGGAATAGAAAGGGCGGCCATTAATGCGCCTATGCAGGGAAGCGCAGCGGAAATAATCAAAATGGCAATGATAAAAATAGCCAAATGGATAGATGAACAGCCGGCAGGTTCTATAAAAATGCTACTGCAGGTACATGATGAACTCATTTTTGAAATTAAAGACGAATTTGTTGAAAAATACAGTAAAATAATATCTGAAATCATGAGTTCAGTTATTAAACTCGATATCCCGCTGGAAGTCAGTGTCGGAATAGGAAAAAACTGGAGCGAGGCCCACTAAATAATGATCAATAAATTTTTAATTTCTCTCTTAGCATTTCTCTGCATCATTGACACAGCCGATGCTGTGGATTTTGGTACCCCAGATATTAACGAAAACGGGATAACGGAAGAAGAGCAAATGAATATCCTGATGTTTATGCCTTTAGAAGAAAGAATTCAGGATATCCGTGCCATGGTGGAGATTAATAACCTGCCTGAAGAGTTGGCAAAGAATTCAAACGATCAAATAAAACTGATTCGCGTGGAATTTGATGATGACTCTCTTCTCATCAACTATATTTTCAATCTGAATATACCGGAAGATATGGGGGATCCCCAGACATTAAGTGACTACTCAGAAAAAATCAGAGAACTAATTACGGAAAATGACTGCTCCAGCCTCAATTTTTCCCATGTCGATGTAGGGAACAAATACACTATCATGGACAGTAAAAAAAATAATGAAATTGTCAGTTTCATAACTTCTTACAGTCGCTGTAAAAAAACAGTAAAAGCACCATTGCTTCACTGATCATCACATCATATAAAAAAGCCACATAAGTGGCTTTTTTATGTTCATATAATACATAGGTAAGGTTTAATCTATGACAGCTTCTTCTGGATAATCTCCAGTCCCGGTTTTCCACTATTATCATCTGATATTTTAATATATGTGAATGAATCAGAATTCCAGTCACCTGTATCAATCACCCTTCCACATCCGTCAATCACAGTTTCTCCCACTGTATGAGTATGTCCGTGAATAAGTATTTTTACTCCGTACCTGTTCATTAATGCCCGTGCACTTTCGTTATTAATCATTCTCTTGACATAATTACCAGCAGCAAAATTCTGCATACTTTTATTACGCATCCTCCTGGCAATTCTTGTTCTATAGTCAAAAGAAGTCAAAAAGTTAAAAATTCTCTGCAACAAGAAACATCTGCTTATTTTTCTAAAAACAAAATACAACAGATTCTCATCACACAGTTCATCTCCGTGAAGTAGCAGAATATCAGTTCCAAGTACTTTGGCAACAGCAATATCATCAAGAAGTTTTACCTTGAAATAATGCGCATCATACCTGTTCAGCAGAAAATCCCGGTTGCCATGTATAAAAAAAACCCTTCCACCTCGGGATTCTACAGATGAATTAACACGCCGCACAGCTGCCTGAGCTTCATTAGCAGGATCAACGCCTACATAGTAATTAAACAGATCTCCGAGTATATAAAGCTCATCCCCGTTGGAAATCTGCTCAGAAAAACTTTCAAAAGCATCAATTAGCCGGGGATTATCTGATGACAGATGAAGATCTGCAATAACATAAACATTCACTGTGTTATTCAACCACCACTTCGGTAATTACAACTTCCTCAACAGGAACATCGGCATAAGGTCTTTTTTTGGTTGTCTTCACAGCTTCAATCTTGTCAACAACATCAAAACCATCAACAACCTTTCCGAAAACACAATATCCCCAACCATACATATCCTTGGATGTATGATTCAGGAACAGATTATCCTTGGTGTTGATAAAAAACTGACTTGTAGCAGAGTGAGGAGCCTGAGTTCTAGCCATAGCAATTGTATACTTAAGATTACTTAATCCGTTATCAGCCTCATTCTTAATAGGAGAGTGATGGTTCTCCTTATCCACAAGACCTGATGTTAAACCGCCACCCTGAATCATAAAGTCCTTTATAACTCTGTGGAAAATTGTACCTGAATAAAAACCTTCCTTCACATATGTCATAAAATTAGCTACTGTTTCCGGAGCTTTTTCTTCATCTAATTCTAACTTAATGTCACCAAGGGTTGTTTTTATGATTACCATTGACTAAATCCTTTCTGTGTTAACGATACCAACAGCACTATGATCTGCTTACCAGTCAGCATTTTATCACATTAAATAAATAATCCATGAATCTTGATAATGAATATTATTCATATTTACTGACATACATAAACCGTTCTACTGCAATATAAAGCGTATTAAAACAGTTTTCCGGCTACTATTAACCATTCATATATCATTAAAAAATATATAAAAAAGTATAAAATTATATTTTTTGGTGTACAGATCACATAAACAAATGTAAAATAGCACAGTTTTATATAATAGCAGAGGCTGATATGTTAGAGAAACTTCGTAATATTGCCATAATTGCTCACGTTGACCATGGCAAGACAACTTTAGTAGACAAATTATTGCGTCAATCAGGTACTCTTGATCGTTCCCTGGAAGGACAGGAAAGAGTAATGGACTCCGGTGATATTGAAAAGGAAAGAGGTATCACCATATTAGCAAAAAATACCGCTATTGAATGGAATGGATATCGTATTAACATTGTAGACACCCCAGGTCACGCAGACTTCGGCGGTGAAGTAGAACGTGTTATGAGTATGGTTGACTCCGTTCTCCTCCTCGTCGATGCAGTTGACGGTCCTATGCCTCAGACAAGATTCGTTACTCAAAAGGCTTTTAAACAGGGTTTGAAGCCAATTGTGGTTATCAATAAAATTGACCGTCCGGGCGCCAGACCGGATTGGGTTATCGATCAGGTTTTTGATCTTTTTGACAATTTAGGTGCAACTGACGAACAGCTTGACTTCCCAATAATATACGCATCAGCACTTAACGGCTATGCCACCCTGGATCCTAATGAACCTTCTAAGGACATGACTCCGCTGTTTCAGGCTATCATTGACAATGTTGAACCGCCTAAGGCTGATCCTGAAGGCCCGTTCCAGATGCAGATATCCCAGCTTGACTATACTTCATACGTAGGCGTAATCGGTGTGGGCAGAATCACTAGAGGCGTCGCCAAACCAAATACCGCAGTTACCGTTATCAGTCCTGACGGAAGTACAAGAACAGGTAAGATTGGTCAGGTTCTCGGTTACATGGGATTACAGCGCTCAGAAGTATCAGAAGCGAAAGCTGGTGACATTGTAGCAATTACAGGTCTCGGAGAATTAAAGATTTCGGATACAATTTGTTCAAATGACAAAATTGAACCGTTGACTCCGCTGTCAGTTGATGAACCTACTGTTACTATGACTTTCCAGGTAAACACTTCTCCGTTTGCCGGTCAGGAAGGTAAATTTGTAACTTCCAGAAACATTTGGGAAAGACTCCAGACAGAACTGGTTCATAACGTCGCATTACGCGTTGAACAGACACAGGATCCTGATAAATTCAAAGTTTCAGGTCGTGGTGAGCTGCATCTTTCTATTTTAATTGAAAACATGCGTCGTGAAGGCTATGAATTGGCGGTGTCACGTCCTGAAGTTATTGTTAAGGAAGTTAACGGCGTTAAAATGGAACCGCTGGAAAACCTGACAATTGATATTGAAGAACAGCATCAGGGTTCTGTAATGGAACAGCTCGGAACCAGAAAAGCAGATCTTAAGAACATGGTTCCGGACGGAAGAGGTCGTGTACGCCTTGACTACATAATACCTTCAAGAGGCTTGATTGGTTTCCAGACAGAATTCATGACCCTTACTTCAGGAACAGGCCTGATGTACCATACATTCGATTCATATGGCGAATGGAGAGGCGGCAACATCGGTCAGAGAAAGAACGGTGTTATGATTTCCAACGAAACAGGTAAAGCTCTCGGATATGCCATCTGGTATCTGCAAGATCGTGGCAGAATGTTCATTGAACATGCTCAGGAGGTTTACGAAGGTCAGATTGTCGGTATCCATAACAGAGAAAATGATTTAACCGTAAACTGTCTCAAGGGCAAGAAGTTAACCAACGTTCGTGCCTCCGGTACCGATGAAGCAATTGTTCTGGTTCCACCTGTACGTTTATCTCTTGAACAGGCACTCGAATTCATCAACGATGACGAATTAGTTGAAGTTACACCTTCAAGCCTCAGATTACGCAAAAAGCTTTTAACTGAACTTGATCGTAAGAGAGCATTCCGTGCAGCTGGCGGTAAAGAACAGAATAATGACTAATTATTCGATTTAACTCCGTATTATCCTGAAGGGGCTTCTTAATGAAGCCCCTTCTTTCAGACATCTAAAATATTCATCACAATCTTTATCCCCAAAACCGCATATTTTTCTCCAACGAAAAAAATCCTCAAAAAATATCTATAAAAAGTCACAAATACGATGGGCGCGCCAAAGACAATGCCAAACAGGCCTCATCATATTGTTTTTATTACATCCTCAAGACAAAAAATTTATATAATAATTGACATAAAACCTTAAGAATATCACTCAAAAGAAATATAAAAGGTTGTAGAATAATAAGAGTATTTACATTTCTAATAAAATATTGAAGGTCTAATATGAATTTTCAGGTAAAGAAATGCACCTTAGCTGTAGCAAGTGCAGTGTTAATGGCACTACTTCCTGTTACAGGAACAGCTCTTACCAATGAACAGGAGCAGGGATTTTACGGTTTAAGAACACTCAATAACGACGTTACCGCAAAATCTCTTGAAACCCAGCCTATTGACGGTTTCAACTATGTCTTTACCGCCGCTTTTGTAACCAAAGGTGCGTGGGGGTACGATAATATAAATGAGTACGACAGATTCATTAAAGTCATGGAGAGAGCAAAGCAGGAAGATCAGCTGACCACTGAAGGGGAACACCTGTATAAAGCTGTAAAAAAACTCGGTCCTAAAATAACCAGTGTCAGCTTTAACGAGCTCACTCTGTCAGGAGTTAATGCCATAAACAGCCTTGGTGCCAATTTTGCCCAATCAAGAAAAAATCTGCTGACCAATCATAAAATGTACGATAACAATGTCGACATTTTATTCTCCTATGACGGTAGCGAGGTATCCCTGAAAACAGGAGAACAGTTTGTCCTCGGACTTATAAAAAGCTTTGTGAATGACAAGATTCAGATTGAGTACATTCAGGAAGAACAGACTGATCTTGGTTATTATGAATCACTCGAATACAAGAGATGGTTAATTACATACCCTGATACTCACCGTCAACTCGGTCAGATCAAATATGGTACAGGTTCTAACTCAAAACAGAAGTCTAATCAGACCAAAAACTACGTTGATAACGTGCTTCAGCGTATCTTTAAAAGAACCTTCTTGAATAAAATTCAACACAACAGTTTGATTCTAGACACCCACGTAGAAGGACGTGACGTGGTTGAAGCTCTCTTTGACATATACAAATTCCTACCAAGTATTAATATTCAAGAAGCTGACGAGTTCAATAAAGTACTTGCCGACATTATGACCAAAGAAGAAAAGAGACTCTTCAGCGCAATTGATAATGCTAACATGTTCATAAAATACGGACCTAGCGTTACAGGACAGAACCAGACAACTGAGCCTGGAAGAAGACTGTTTAGAGATTTAAACATAACCTTTCAGGATTCCCGTGATAACAACGACGATCAGGTTAAATTTTACTTCATCGACCCTCGTTCTCTTTTATCACTGCTAACACTGCTGAAAGGAAATGAGCTTGGCAAACAGATTAATAGCAATGAAAACTACTCCTACACAGAAGATGTTTTCAAAACTTCACAGCTGGCACCGTTAAACTCTATTATGATATGGGATTTCTACAAAAACAGAGATAACAAAATTCTGGTAAAAATCAATCACAACGGTAAATTGCTCAAACTGAAAGAAGACTGCCAGGAACAGATTGAACCAAATTCAAAAACATATGATTGGGAGGAAATAACCCAGTGTCTGGAATAGTCAACTGATCTCTCTTTCAGTGTTTCCTAGATAATAATTAACCTCTCGTAATCTATTATGAGAGGTTTTATTTATTGTTCAGGCAGGGAATGAAACATCGCCATGACAATAAATTTTTATTCTACCTTGTTTAAGATTATCATATAATTTATCGTAAGTGTCTTACCGGTAAACATTACCGTAACGCAAGGAGTTTTTATGTATTGTGCAAACTTGGAAACCATTATTACAGGCAATGATTCCGGAATTATTTCAGATTTGATAAAACAGGTCAGCCAAATGGATTTTGTGCCAGGAAGAAAGGATTTGATTAAAGATCTGGCATTTGCAAATTTTGACAGTTGCCGCACAGAACTGACAGAAAACAGAAAGCCTGAATTCCACAAGGATTTTCTGGATGTCCACATTATTGTCAACGGCTGCGAGTCAATAGGTTTCACACCAAGAAAAATGACTGATAATTCCTGTTTGAAATTTTGCTTCGACCAGCAGAAGGATCTTGGTTTTATCGAAGAACCTATGTCGTGTGATTACGTCAGACTTTACCCAACAGATTTTGCCATTTTTCTCCCATATGAACTGCATAAGCCTTTATGTGCAGTAAATGATCAGCCGCAGGATATTCAGAAAATAATCATTAAAATTCATAAAAGCCTGTACAAAAACTGTCTCAACATCTGCGCATAAAACAGAATAATATTATTTAAATTAATCTGACTTTAAAATTAATATAAAAATATACTCAGCAAACATGGAACTTACAGATAAAATAAAATACCGCTTCAGAGGTCCCAGAGCACTGTACGGAATCAACAACCTACAGAAATTTTTAAACAGTCACGTATGCGTAGCAGGTGCCGGAGGCGTGGGATCCTGGGCAATCGAGGCAATGGTAAGAACCGGTATAGGACACATTACAATTATTGACTGCGATACAATTGACGAATCGAATACCAACAGACAGCTTCATACACTGCAAAGCACCCTTGGTCAACCTAAAGCAGAAGTACTAAAAAGTAGATTGCTTGATATCAATCCGGATGCAGTAATAGATACTCTAGTTACCAAACTAAATATAGACAACATTGAAGAAATCATGCATAAAATAAATGCTGATTTTTATGTAGACGCCATTGATGATTTGGATGCTAAAGCCACCTTCGTTAACTGGGCAATAAAAAACCACAGACAGATAATTGTTTCCGGCGGTGCTGGTGGAAAAACAGATCCGTTAAAGGTAACATCTGGAGATTTGGCAGAAACACAGAATGATAAATTACTAGCCAGACTCCGTTATAAATTAAGAAAAGAATACAATTATCCTCATAATGGGAAAAAAATGCGCATTCCTACAGTATACAGCACAGAACAGGGTAAACTGTCTAAGCAGGTCTCTCAGGAAACAGATTTACCGGCATTTGGTGCCGCAGTATGTGTCACTGCAACAGTCGGCTTAAACTTGGCCGCATTCATACTGAACAGGATTAAGGATTAAAACAATGGATCGCGAAGAAACAAAACAGAAATTGAAGAGTTTTCTTGTTCAATATCTTATAAATCATAAGAATATTGATTGCAGGGATTACTTTAAATGTCTTAATCCTAATCATCAGAATGCCAGCCGTTCAATGAGATATAACCCCAAGGACAACACTGTTCACTGCTTCAGCTGTGGTTGCACTTACGATATTTTTTCACTGATAGGCATGGATTTCAACCTGCCGCACTTTCAGGATCAGCTTGATAAAGCTAGTGAACTGTTTTTAAACAGTAAAAATATTAATGAGCCCAAAATTACCCGAAGCGAAATTATTCAGGTAGCAGAAACTAAAACAAAAATTGTGGATTACACTTCATTCTTCAGAATATGCGCCAAGCAGACCGCAAACACTGATTTTTTTCAAGAGTCAGGAATCTCTGATGAAACTATAATCAAATTCAATTTAGGCTTTGATCCTGAATTCTCTATAGGCAATAAACAGCAAATCAAAGCTTTTATCATTCCCAACGGCCCATATGGATTTTGGGCAGTGAATACCGAAACAGATCTGGATGATAAAAATTATATTTTCTATTATGGTAAAGATGTACTGTTTACTGCTAATTATAATGATTCAACAGAAAATATCTTTATCACTGACAATGTCATTGATTCTATATACATGGCCCAGATGGGGGTATGTTCCATTGTAGTCTCAAACGAAATACATCTTAATGAGCTGGTTTATTTTCTGTCTCAGCAGGTAAATAAACACACATATTTCATTTCTATCAAAGATAACAGCCGTCTGGTTAATTACATTCTGAGCGAACTGAAAAACTTTGAGCAGCAATGTCATCTCATCGACCTGGCTTATCCGTGTACCGGCATTAAAGACCTTATAGTTTCATCACCGGATAAATTTAAGTACCGTATAAACAACATTAAAAAACTGCTGACTATAACCCCTAAGAAGTTACTGGCCAAAAAACAGTACGACACCATAACCGATGAAAATTCATTCATGGAAATGTATTATGCCAAAGGGGTATTCAGCATTACAACTGATGTCATCACCAAAAGAAAACTACTGTCCTCATGGATTATAGATTCCCCTGAGGATAGTAACTTTATCTATCTTACCAGTATAGCTGAATGGAACGTTATCAGTGTGGAGCTGGATACCCTGACTACAGACATTCAGAAATCATACTACTCACTTCTTCCTAAGATCGGGCTGTCTGAAAATACAGGTAATGCAGAAACTGATGCGGCAAATCTTCTGCAGATATTTGCCTCAAGAAAAATCAAAAAACAGGATAACAGCGTCATTATCATCAATCTACAGAACTGTACAGATGATTACATCAGAACTCTCAGTAATAAGATTATGCAGGAACTGAAGAATTATAATCACAACATCATTTTCTTTGGTCTGCCGAATAATAGGTCGCTTCTTGAAGAATACGGCTGGCAGGTATTCGATATAAAAACAGACTCTCAGGAAAATGACGAGACATATGTTAACAGCTATACAGTAACCACAAACTGCGTATCCACCGGGAAATTGGAATTCTATATTACATTGGAGTAACAGTTTTGCAATTAAATCAGCAGCAGCTAGAGTCCGTCCACTATATAGGTGGTCCTTGCCTCGTTCTGGCAGGTGCGGGGTCAGGAAAAACCAGAGTTATTACTGAAAAAATTATTCATCTTATTACGGATTGTGGATACAGTCCCTACAACATCTTTGCCGTAACCTTTACAAACAAGGCCGCTCGGGAGATGAAAGACCGCATAGCCTCATCACTATCTGGAGAAAGAATCAAGGGACTGCATGTATCAACATTCCATTCTCTCGGTCTAGATATCCTGAGACAGGAATATCAGCAGGCAGGATTAAAACAGAATTTTACCCTTTTTGATGAGTATGACCAGCTGACCATACTTAAGGATATTGTTCAAAAGGTTCAGGAGAACATCTGTGATAAAGATGCCCTTAAAGAAACCTGCATGTACTGGCAGAATAAAATCAGCAGCTTTAAAAACGAATTACTTTCATGTGATGATATCGATACCGATGCGTATGATACGGAAGCAATAGTAATTTATAAACTGTATCATGATACACTGCGTTCGATAAACGCCATCGACTTTGATGACCTTATCTTTATGACTGTAAAATTATTCAGGGAGCATCCGGCAGTATTAAAAAAATGGCAGCAGAGAGTCAAATATCTGCTTGTAGACGAATATCAGGATACCAACGCAAGCCAGTATGAACTGATTAAATTACTGGTACAGCTGAGACAGAAATTTACAGTTGTTGGAGACGATGACCAGTCAATTTACTCATGGAGAGGAGCCAGACCGCAGAACATTACCCTTCTTAGACAGGATTTTCCTGAATTAAAGGTAATTATGCTCGAACAGAATTACCGTTCCTGCGGACGTATTCTCAAATGTGCCAACAAACTTATAGCCAGTAACAGTCATGAATTTACCAAGAATCTGCACTCAGAAATGGAATACGGCAAACCCATTAATGTTGTGGAAATTAAAGACGCTAATGATGAAGGTCGACAGGTAGTTACAGAAATACTTGCACATAACTGTGAAAATAAATCAAAATTCAGCGACTATGCCATTCTCTATCGCAGTAATTATCAGTCAAGAGAGATTCAAAAATCTTTACGGGAAAGCAACATTCCATTCAGAGTTGTGGGTGGAACCAGCTTTTTTGCCCAGTCAGAAATTAAAGACTTTATGAGTTATCTCAGGGTTATCGCCAATGATGATGACGATAAGGCTTTTTTAAGAATTATAAACATTCCCAAGAGAGAAATCGGTCCTGTATCATTAAGCAAGCTTGATAAGTTTGCCCAGAAGCACTACATCTCGTTGTTTGAATCATGCAATCATGCCAAACTGGCTGAAGAAATCGGTAGCAAACCTGCTGCCATTTTCAGAAATTTCTATGATGAAATTCAGGAGATACGCCATAATCTAAACAGTATAAACTGGGAAGATCATTTGAAAAAATTATCAGAAACCATCGGTTACACTGAATGGCTGTACTCCGATTCCGGTAATGAAAAAAGTGCTGAAATCAGAATAGATAACGTGCACACTCTGCTGGAGTGGTGTGCCAGAGCTATGACTGATGACGACGAATTTATAGGAGAACGTTCCATAAATGATGCCATTAATAAGTTATGCGTAAGAGAACTGCTGGATAGAAATGAACAGGACTATGAACTTGATGAAGTCCAGCTGATGACACTGCACTCGTCAAAGGGACTTGAATTTCCATATGTAATTCTTATAGGAATGGAAGAAGGTATTCTTCCTCATGAGCAAAGCATTGCAGATGACAATATTGAGCAAAAACATTGATAACAGAACACCTGAAGAGAAACAGCAGAATATGGACAACCTATTCGATACATTAATCAAGGCACTGCAGTAATAACAACTACTATGAGATAGTGTCCATATCTCAAATTCCTGGGATTATTTTACCAATCACATAACCAGAATCGGTACCCCATTTACCAGAAGGTAGTTTAACAGCGGTGTATTTGTATACGTAATAAGTCCCTTTAATCAAGCGGGCAGAAGTGCTTTTACAAGGCAGATATTCTTTTACATTATCAGGAGTTACAGTCGATGTTCGAGTCATAAATCAGCGTCCTTATCATATGTATAAATTACAACATAAACACATGTATAATTCCACTAAAAACACAAGAAAAATACTCTGTTTTCTATAGTAAAACAGGGCAGAAAAAACAATGTTATAGACTAAAGATTAGATTTAAAGGAGAGAAATTGTACAATTCTTGATAAAAAAAGCAATTTTCATATGTATAATTAAGTCAATGATTGTGTTTAAATGAATATTAAATAATTATAAAAAGAAAGGCAATGAAATAAATTTGAAGAATAAATGGTGCGAATGAAGGGACTCGAACCCTTACACCTTGCGGCACTAAGACCTGAACCTAGCGCGTCTACCAATTCCGCCACATTCGCAC
>OMYE01000007.1 GCA_900315145.1 uncultured Pseudomonadota bacterium
GATACCTAAAATAACGATAACAACAACCAATTCGATCAATGTAAAACCAGACTGTCTTTTCATAAACTATTCCTCTCTCAGAGTCATTATAAATTATCAGAACATCCTTGCTCTTTAAAGCTTTTAACTCTATATAGCTCAAACTCTATATAGCTCATGCTCTGTATTAAATATTAACAACGACTTTATGTATTTAAAAAGCAAAAATAATATAAAATAGTTTTGCATCACATTTTTCTGAATATTATACGCTAAAAGTTTTAACTTGTTAGCAAATATATTCGTCATAAAAACTGATTATTAATAAATAATCAGGCGTTTTGTCCAAATGTCGGGATAAATCCATGGTGGTGCCGACAACATACCGTATTTTTAGTATTTTTCTATTTATAAGCTTTATATAATCGCAATTTTTTCTTATAGATATCTAGTTTTTAAAAGCATTTTCATCGCCGAACGAGTAGAAACAGAGATAGAGATAGAAATAGAGATTAAGATAAAAACATAAGTAAAGGATGGTTCATGTTCCTTACTGCATCCAGAAGGTTGAATTCTACGGATTCAGCCTCTTAAAACCTGCTTTAATCAAAAGGCAGCCCTTATTAAGGCTGCCTGACTCATAATCCAGAAAAACAGGAATGTATTTTACTGAATCCTACTTATCTCCGGAATTGTCGGAATTCTGTACCGTCTGGCTTTCAGAAGACTCTCCGGCTTTGGATTCACCTTCTGTTCTGTCGCTGTACGGATCGAGCCCGAGCTTACGGTACTCAATTTCTCTGAGAGTTCTTCTCATAATCTTTCCGACATTGGTTTTAGGCAGGGAATCCTTAAACTCGATGTATTTCGGTACCTTATATGCAGTAAGATGCTTACGGCTTATTCTTACGAACGATAAAGACCTTTACCGATTCTCCGCTATGCTTACTAGGAACACCTATGGCGGCTACCTCCAGGACATTAGGATGAAGCATAATCACATCTTCAATCTCTGACGGATATACATTGAAACCGGAAACCAGTATAAGATCCTTCTTTCGGTCAACAAGTCTGATATAGCCTTTATCGTTGGCCCAGCATGCCACATCACCGGTTCTGAGATACTCACCCCAGAATACCTTCTGGGTGGCAACCTCTCTGCCGTAGTAACCGCGCATTACCTGAGGTCCTTTAACCAAGAGTTCCCCCGGCACGCCGACCTCGGTAATTATACGTCCCTGTTCATCACGGATTAAAACTTCGGTGGAAGGCACAGGTATGCCGATGGTTCCGGTATATCCGTCCACATTGTACGGGCATACCGCAACAAGAGGAGAGCACTCCGTAAGACCATACCCCTCAAGGATATGCATGGCGGTATGGGTAAACCAGGCGTTTTCAACCCCCTTCTGAACAGAGGTTCCCCCGCCGATGGTAAGTTTCAGTTTTGACAAAGGAAGATTACAGAACTCTTCATTATTAATCAGTGCATTAAACAGCGTATTCACCCCGGTAATAATCGTGGCATCATACTTTTTGAGTTCATTAACAAAGGATTTGATATTTCTGGCATCAGGAATCAGAAGCGATGCCGCCCCGATTCTGGTGGTAAACAGGCAGTTGATACACAGGGCAAAAACATGATAGAGCGGAATAGCCGTAACTACGAGCTCCTCCCCTTCGGTAAGTTTTGTATGGTACATTCCCCATGCCTGCTCAACGTTAGCCAGCATGTTACGATGCGTAAGCATAGCTCCCTTTGCCACACCGGTTGTACCTCCGGTATACTGCAGGAATACAAGATCATCAGGAGAAATAATAGGTCTGGTATAAGGATAGTTTTCCCCCTCCCTCATAACCTGCTTGTATGTTATAGCTTCCGGAATGTTAAATCTTGGTACAGCGCGCTTTATATACTTGAGAGCCCAGTTAATAAAGTAACCTTTCAGGGCACTGCATTCATCACCGATTGAGGTAATCACCACATGCTCAATGGTCTTGGTCTCTACCAGAGCCTTCTGCAGAGTATGGGCAAAATTAGAAATTACTATGATTATTCTGGCTTCAGAATCATTAAGCTGATGAACCAGTTCCCTGGGAGTATACATCGGATTTACATTAACGGCCACGGCGCCTGTCAGCAGAATACCGTATAGCGCAACCGGATACTGAATAATGTTAGGCAGCATCAGTGCCACATGATCCCCTGCCTTGACATGCAGAACACACTGCAGATAGGCGGCAAAGCATCTTGCCTTATGATCCAGCTCCTCATATGTAAGCGTCGTTCCCAGACAGTGTAAAGCCGGGCGTTCCCTGAACTTTTCACATGAGAATTCAAACATGTCCACCAGGGAACCGAATAAAGTTGTATCCACCTCCGGCTGAACATCTTCCGGATAGGAAGTCAGCCATGGCTTTTCATTGTGCTGCACCATAATAAAACCACCTTATCCGTCCATTATAAGACTAAAAGTCCGTTAAACCGCTAAATAGTCCGGAATACACGTATAAAAAATGCGAAACATCTCTATTTATCGATCAGTAACACGGCCACGATACTGTTAAAAAATGAAACCGTTTCGCTTAAAATTATCAATAATGGTTTTAGTAAGTGAGATAGTAGAATCCACGTCATTTAATTCATGGCGTTCCACCCAGAGAGCTTCCGCAAGTTCGTTTTCATCACGTTTAATAACAGCATCACCGTCAACTCTGGCCATGAATCCGAAAAGTATATTACTGTCAAGTCCCCAGGGCTGAGAACCGCAGTACCGCAGATCCTTAATCCTGAGCCCCACCTCCTCCATAGCCTCCCGGTGTGCTGTCTGCTCAGGTGTTTCCCCTATTTCGCAGAATCCGGCGATAAGAGCCAGTCCCCGGTATGGTCTGTCACGGTATCTTGTAACCAGAATTCTTTCCCCGTCGGTAATACCGACAATAACCGCCGGAGCGATTTTCGGGTAAATGATATTACCGCACTCGGGACACACCAGAGCTCTCTCGGTGGTTGAATGAACTGTTTCAGAACCGCATCTGCCGCAGAACCGGTTATTTAAATACCAGTTGAAAAGATGATAGGCGGTAAAGCCGGCAAAGCAGGTTATCCGGGGATTATCGGAACGGAGTACGGAATTATGCTGCCAGGAAAAGCCATCAAGATGAACCGCCCCGGTATCGCCCAGGTAGAGATAATAGGCTCTGGAGTCTATGGTAAAAAGATACTGCAGTCTTCTTTTATCAAAGGAAGTGACCTGAGGAAGCATCAGAGGGGTATCTGCGCCGTTACCTCTGATATAGACCTCACGTCCCTGAAAGACCAGTACGTAATCCCCGTCCTCCGGCTCTCTTTTAAGTGTAAACTCGTTTCTAAAAACATGTTCACCGATATCCTGAATCATATTAAACTCCGTTATTTCAGTGTAACAACTGCTGCCGGTTAAGAATCACCGTCCACAAAGAAGGATGTCCGCCGTCTAAACATAGTCAGGCCGTGCAGCTGATAAAATTCCTGAATATATCCATTCCCTGCTCTGTAAGGTAGGCTTCAGGATGGAACTGCACCCCGTATATATCCTTACCGCGAATTTTCAGTGCCATGGGAAGATGCTCCTCTGTCCATGCGGTTATGTCAATTATATCAGTAGGACTGTCCACTACAAGGGAATGATATCTGGTGGCACTGAATCCCTGCCTCATTCCCCGGAACAGAGGAAAATCCGGCTTAAAATAAATAGCGGAGTTTTTACCATGGCATGGTTCCGGAGCTCTAATAATGCCGGCTCCGAAATATCTGGCAATACACTGCATGCCCAGGCATACACCTAAAATAGGCATTCTGTCCTTATAGAAGTCAAGCACCTGCATGCTGACACCAGAGTTTTCGGGGGTTCCCCAGCCCGGAGAGATAATGATTCTGCTAAAGGAAAGCTTATTAATCTCATTAAGAGAAAGTTCATCGTTTTTAATTACCAGCGGACTTACACCGATTATTTTAAGATACTGGACGATGTTATATGTAAATGAATCATAATTATCTATTACCAGAATACTGTTTTCACCGCTCTGTTCATTTAAATCACGCATCTTCAGTAAGCTCCACTTCAAACATTCCTCTTACGGAATTCATACAGAAGACTCTGTCTGCAGTCCGCAGATCCTTTGGATAAAGCACCTTCTCCCTGATTTTTCGCGCATCAAGAAGTTTACGCCGCATCACCCCGTTTAGCAGTCCGCAGGATACCGGCGGAGTATAAATAACCCCGTCAATCTCGGCAGCAACATTGGTATACGTTCCTTCCGTGATTTCACCACGTTCATTAACTCTAATTTCCTCAAAAGTATCCTTAGCAAACGGAGATCTTATGGTTGTCTTATGGTAGAGGAATGGATTGGCCGAATTTACCTTCCCTTTTAAACAGACTTTAGGTCTTACGGCCGGTGCCGGGATGTTTCTGGTGGTTACGTCATAACGGCCGTCCCTTGAGAGTTCTATTCTGGTAACTATCCCTTCAGGAAATACAAAGGAGTCAAGCTCAGGATTCCAGGTAAAGCCCAGCATAGCAGCGGAATTTTTCAGTCGCAGAATATGCATTCCGGAATCACCGGTACCTGTCTCTATGAGGGAGTAGTCAGTCTGCAGAAATTTAGTTTTGGTAAGTGTTTCCTGCCATTCCCCTTCAGGGGTGGAATCATAGGTTACCGCGCCTCCGGCCCAGTACGTATAAAAGCTTTCATCCGCCCTTCTCTGCAGAATTCTTATAGGCACGGAGAAAATCATTTCATCCCCGTGGAGATACCCGATAGCACCGCAGTATACCCCGCGATCTGCCGCCTCCACTTCAGAAATAACCCTCATAGTCGAAAGCTTCGGCGCTCCTGTTATGGAACCGCACGGATAAATCGCCTTAACAATGTCGTAAAGAGACACATCTTCCCGCATTTTTGCGGATATCTCGGAGGTCATCTGAAATAAAGTCGGATGCTCCTCGACAGCAAAAAGCCTGTCCACCTTTACCGTGCCGTCTTTAGCAATGACACTTAAATCATTGCGCAGAAGGTCTACTATCATGATATTTTCCGCCCGGTTTTTCGGGTCACTGCTTAAAAAAAGGCGGTTAGCCTCATCCTCCTCAGGAGTAGCCCCTCGTCTGATGGTTCCCTTCATCGGTCTCGTGGTAATACTGTTTCCCTTTACCTGAAAAAAGAGTTCAGGAGAAAATGACAGAATGGTTTCATAGCTGTTCTTAATGAAGGCATTATACGGAGTTTCCTGTCTGGTAAGGAAATGGCGGTAAAGCTCCATATCAGTGGCGCCGGTCTCAACCCGTGAAGGATAGGTATAATTCACCTCATAGGTATTGCCTGCGGCAATCTGCTCCTTTATAAAGGCTATACTGCGGTAGTAATTCTCTCTGGTTATCAGCGGCTTTATCACCGTTCCCACCGGCATACCGCTCTCACTGCCGTCATACTCAGGGGTGGCTGAAAGATCAATATCCCGGTATCCGGCATAAGCCTCAAAAAATATTAAAGGCAGACCTTTTTCATCAGCTCTGCCTAAATCATAGCGCATATAACCGACAAGATAGAGCCCCAGATTCCTGAGTTCCTCTATCCTGTCCAGTCCCTGCCGTATTTTCTCAGGGGTAAATACGGCTACAGTCTCAACAGGATTTATGAATTCTTTTTTTGAATATATTTGCATTATTTGATAATTCTATGAATAGCCGATAACAGATGATTCTGATTTTTTCCGGGGGGCTTTTTTTTCGACAAGTTCTGCAATGTCCTCATCAGGACAGCTGACTCCTCCGACTCCCGCCCGGACCGGGTCATTTTACTCCATTCCATACAAAGATGGTAGCTATGCGGCTTAGCTGACAGAGATGAAACAGCTAAAGGTAGAACGGGATTGTAGTCCGACAGGATTACGATCCGGTAAAAAAACCGGCTCCGGATGATTCCAGCTCCAGAAGCTTTATTTTTCTTAAAGTTCCCCCGGCGTAGCCCTTCAATGAACCGTCAGCGCCGGTCACCCGGTGACACGGAATAATGAGAAGCACCGGATTATGACTGAGTGCCTGTCCTACCGCCCGGGCTGAAACCCGGGAAACATTAAGACTGGCAGCCACCCGGCAGGCGACCTCGCCGTAGGTTACGGTATGACCGTAGGGAATTGCGGAAACGGTTCTTAATACCAGTTTCCGGAACTCCGGTACATCAAGCCTGACCGGCGGAGTAAAATCAGGTTTTTCGCCGTTAAAGTAGAGCCGGAGCCATCTGGCTGTCTCTCTGAAAACCGGAAGCTCCAGTCCGGATAAAGTCAGGTTCTGAGATGAAAACAAGGATAAAGGTAAAGGAAGAGGTAAACGCGAAGAAGAAATCGATGATAAAGATGTTTCTTTTCCGGTAAAATCCGCACCGTCGTCAAACCTGAGTCTCATGAGATACTCTCCGTCACTCAGCATGGAGATCATTCCCAATGGAGATGAATACCGATATATAAACACCTTACACCTTCAGCATTATCCGGTTGAACTACCGGACATTACCGGCACATGGAGGCAACATTTTCATTAAGGCGTCCCCAGGCATCCCTTATCAGATTGACGTATTTGTCATGGATATTACTGTTTGCCGAACGTTTGTAATGATAGTTACCGACACCGAGCCAGATATCACCGTCAGCCTTTTCAATCTCCCGGCGGATGAGATACCCCATAGCCCAGATATTACGGCACGGATTATTCTTCATATCATCCTTATCCAGATCAAAACGGCTTATCTCCCCCAGTCTCACATCATTTATCTGAGCCGGACCGCAGTCCTCGGTACCGTTATTGTTGGTCATGCAGTTGCCGTTTACATCACCTCTTTCCACATAAAGGATGGAGTACAGCAGCTCCTCAGGAAGCTCAAACTGCATGGCGGTCCACTGCACACAGTGGCTGTATGGCTTGTAGCGTTTCATTATCTTTACGTTATAGGCAAAATCCCGCCAGTGTCCCTGACACTTTTTTTCGGAAGCAGCTTCTGCAGACACCGTAAAGCCTGCTGTCAGCATAAACGCCAGCACGGCGGAAAGCATAAATTTAAATTTCTTCATTTTATTCTACGAAACAGTCTGTCACCTGGAAAAAAATACCTTCTCTGCAGGATTACCTGCATACAGTATAAACCTCCGCCTATTTTGCCTGAGTTGCCTCCGGCACCTGGGAATTCCCCGCTGGATCCTTCATATCCGGAACCTGGGAATTATCAGCTTTATCCTTCACATCAGTCTCAGAGGGACTACCTGCCGTATCCTTCTCATCCGTATCCGTCGAATTCACGGCATCATAGAGACTGTCAGCCACACTTCGGAGATCGTCATCAGCTACAGCTATCACCATAAGAGCTTTCTGCTTCAACGGATAGGCGCCGATACCGGCATCAGGATTAACCACGTGCTCATCCGCACCGATATCAGCGGAATTTCCTGAAGCCAGGATATCATCTGTCTCCAGAGTCTCAGCCTCTACTGACTGATTATCCACGATACGTCTGGTGGTTCTTGCCTTAGCTGATTTAGTAATATTGGTTATTCCCTGCACGGAGGTGGAATTATTAAGCGGGGACTTATACGGAACAACCACTGCCCACTCATAAATATTCGGTCTGTATTCATCATTCTTGCTGACAATAAATGACAGAGGCTCGTTTTCCCGGCCTTTAAGGTAAACCTTGATATTGGCCATGTTAATCTGACGGGAATCCGGCAGAATTCTCACACTGTCATGATGCTTGTTCATCTGCACCCTGAACCCGTTATTAGAACACTCCACCCTGCTTAACGGCCAGCTCACGTCTCCGCCGTCCTTGATTCGGAATACCAGTGATGCATTGTCATAAAGCTTGAACATTCTTCCCTGACTGTATATGAACTTATCACGGATAACCGTTCTGGCGGATTTTGCCGGGGCATCACCGGTATCGGTATACACGGTTCCCGGAGAAACCGAGCCGTCATTGCCGACGCTTCCGGGAACCGTACCGTCAGTTACCGTAACAGTTGTTCCGTCCTTGCGGTGTACCCGCATCTGCGGCGGATTGCGTTCCATATCATCTCTGATATTCTGTTCAAGAATCTGCTGTTTGGTTCTGTAGCCGGTGAGATTGTCACCCAGTTCCGGAGGTGGAATAGGAGCAGTAAAATCCTCAGCCATACTCTGGGTCATCAGCATGAGCTCTGCGGTTAACAAAACAAAAACCGGAGAAAACTTAAAAAATGAAGAATTCATAACTAGCAACGTATTTCAGAGTTAATAAAAGTCCACCGTTTATCTTCTCAAATCCGGCATCCGGTACCCGCAGGCACCACAAAGTGAATCTGAAAAGAAATGCCGGTTTTGGCAGCTAAAAAGTATATTCTGTTAAAGAATGTTTTACTCAGGGCATATCTTTTTCAAAACAGCAATAATAAACTGTTTTTTATTTAGAATATTTGAACTCTGAATCATAACACTCTTTACACGGTTATTCAAACATGACGCATCAGACCGTACCATGCAATAAAAACTCAGTTCCGGTATTTATATTAATGGCATTTAGCTAATAAGGGATAGCATAAAAAGATTAGAGTATTTCAAACACCTCGGTTATCAGATACTGACATTTTCAATATTACGCAGTTCCTGTCTGAATCTGAGATAATTCAGCTCAAAAACCAGCGGTCTGGTCTTTTCCCGGTTGACGGTTACCTTGATTTTTGCACTGGTATTGTATCCTGTGGGAATCACTACAACGGTAGAATTCTGGGATCTTGCCAGAAAACCCCGGTTGGATACCTCAACTTTAACTACATCAAGAGGTCTGCCGGTATTTCTGTCAAAGAAATTAATAATCGTTTCGCCTTTGGTATAGACAGCTACGCTTTTATTGGGAACATATGAGTAGTCAACAGACACCTCCTTCATCGGCCGGCGATCAAGACTGATATCAGGAGTATCCTCTTTTCTCGGACGGACGGATGAGTATCTGCGATTTACGGAGGCCGGCCCTAACTTCTGATTATTTGTCCGGTAGCTGGTCAGCTGATCACCTAACTCCGGTGGCGGCAGAGGTTCGGTATAGCCGAGTACTGCGACCGGCATCAGACTTAACCATGCCGTGACACTGAAACTGCTGATTGCCCGCAAATTCATAACCTTTTGCTCCTGCTCCTTCCGTTTATCATTTCAATCGAACCGTTCTGTCCGGTGCTTACCGCAGTAAGGTCACCATAATCTAAAGAACCATGCCTTAGCTATTATATATTTTTTATCCATCCATGCGTTTATTTTTTTATAAATCTTAAATCTACCTCAGGTGAATACATAAACCTCTTTCATCAGTGTTCAGATACCTGAAAAAAGATTATAAACCTGAAATCTCTGTTAACGCAGACATTAATCCCTATGAGTGATAAGACATTCACCTCTTTTAAGTGTTCTACTCCTCAGGCAATTATTCTGCAACCTTTCCTGCACATTTTTTACACAAAAACACGTGATCAAATTAACAATAAAACGTTTTCTATAATAATTATTTTTTTTAATCCGAACTATCAGAAAAAAAATAGTTCATAATATCAGAACTTAAGATAACTGACAGGATATAAAGGCTTTTCCATATCGTCTGATCGTAGTTTTATCAAGCTTTCCACCACAGGCTTTTTGCTTAAAAGAGTACCGGTATAGCTGCAGATAATCAATAATTATGGAAATGCTTTTTTCAGTTCTGAACCAATATCAATAACAGAGAACAATAACAGATAGTAAGAGGTTTTACGTGTCCCTGCTGATAGATGCTTATTTTTTACGTGGTGACTACAGACATATTGAGCAGACCAAAGTACTGGGCTCTCTTGTAAAACGTCCCGTATCAGGTGTTGACGACGTACTGGAGATACTCGGACAGGTCTACCGGGATGCCAACTCCCCTTTCCCGTTCATCGGCAACATCAAAGCATTAAGCAACGGTCTGGTTGTACCAAACGTGGGTGACTGCTTTTTCTGGTTTATAGTCTCTAATGATTCCGATACCATTATTCTGGAGGACTTCGGTTCATCTGACAAGGCCAACCGTATAAGCATTCTGGATCAGATATGCAACAGTGCTGCAACCCAGAAAAACAGCATCTGGACATTTGCCGAATCATGGCGGAGAACCCATCATAAGACCTCAACTGAAAGACTTGTAAGCTACTATGTTCACTATGTAAAGACTCATTTTTACAATGATGAATACCGCGACTGGCTTGGAGCAGACGGCACCTTTGTTCAGGCTCCTTTTGATATCAGCACCAATAAATACCACTATACCGGTATTGATTTGAGAAGCATCGACAGCACCAGTCAGTTGAGGGGACAGCTGGAGTCTGATGTATTCAACAGCGATTCTGCAGTCAGAATCTCTCCGGGAGAACAAAGGGAAATTAGAATATTTGTTTCAGAATATATGCTTTCCAAGAGGATTCCTCTGGATACCGTTATCGACAATCACGGCTTAAAGGATGTTCACTGCGTTTCCGTTTCAAAATACGAAGCCATCAGAAACGATATTCTGAGCATCTACTCCAAGAAATCCAAAGACCTGTTCTCCTGACAGTGACAGTGTTACTGACGGGAAGTCAGGCAATCTTATGCCGATTTATGCGCCCAATGAGGGGAATTTACCGGTGATTGGTTATTTCTATAACGGACTGGGGTTTTCAGATGAATTAAAATATTTTAATTTTTATACTGGATAAATATTAATTTAGACAGTAAAAAATATCTGAAAATTGATTCTTAATTTTTTATCAGATGCAGCATACCAAAAAACGTTAAATTCAGATAAAAAAGATTTATTATTTTTCTGATTCATCCCGGATAACCTGCAGAAAAGACATAAAAAAGCTGATATGGCTGCGTCAACTCTTATGTAACGCACCATATATAACTGCAAACAATAACGCAGGTCTTGCTAACACGGATAAAATATATTGAGAAGCCGGAACATTATTATTGAACATCTCGCCTGTTGAATTATGTCCGGCTAGTCATCAGTTACGGTCTCTGCATGAAAAAATACGGTTATGAGAAAAAATCAGTTATCTCTTTCTTCTTGAGCGCACTGCCTGACAGGCCTTGTCGGTAACAACAACCTCTTTAAGCTCCTGTCCGTTTTTTGCATCGACATAGACATATTTCATGGAATTTATGCGTGGCAGAACCCATTTTCTGTATGTTTCAATGTCACAGGTTCTTTCAATACGCCCTGCCACATAATTAGCGGTCTTTACTTTGTTTTCCTCACCGGCAGGCACTGTCATCTCTACTATGAGATTACCCTTTTCATCCGCCGTCATACGAGGACTTCCCTCAGCCTTGTCAAAGGTTTCTCCTATACGCTTTAAGGCATAAGGGGCAAAACGTTTAGTCAGATATTCACTGCTGAGATTCTTTTCCTTCTCACTTTCATAGGCAAAGGTAAACTCATCATCAAGTCTGATGCTTTCCCGGGAAAGAACATTCTTCTCTACCAGAATAGGCTCCTTGCCGGTACACTTGAGATAATCGAGACTCACTTCTGAAAAGTCGCGATCATCATGATAAAAAACCAGCACCATCTTATCTATACGATGGAGAATTCCTTCATTCAACCCGATACGGCAGAACAGGTTCAAAGTACGGTTGTCATCAGGTGTTCCGTCAAAATCCATTGGTCCCATGGCATCGGCAACCCCGATATCATAAACCAGAACCGGCCCCTTCTTATCGAGTCTGACATCACGGAGAGTTATATAAGGATCAAGCTCCTGAGGTAGTTCATAGGTATTCTTGAAAAACGGCAGATACATTTCACGGAGATACTCCCGGGAATAAAGATTAGGATTATGATTCTCATTATGCTGCCGCAGCTTCAGAGCCTCATATACAGGCTCTCTTTTGCCATGTGTATCGGAACCGGTGCTGTCCTTCTTCTGCGAACCGGTGTCTCCCGCCTGAACTGCCGGGGTCTCGGCACCGGCTGACATGCTGTCAGAACCTGACTGGTTATCTGAACCTTTTTTCTTTACTTCGGTATTCTGTCCGGACACATCAGTTCCTGTGGTGTCTTTTGCGGTGCTCTCTGCAGTACTGCTGTCAACAGATGATGCCACGGTTTCTGAATTCTTTTCGCCTGCTGAATTGTCAGACGCCGTATTCTCTTTCTTCTGATTCCGGGAATCCTGAATTGCGGCAACTTCATCTGAATCAGCTTTTTTACCTGAGACCTCAGCAGTGTCTCCCGCAGCGCTGTCTCCGGAATTCTTTACTTCTGCAGCAGAAGTGCCGTTTTCCTCTGCCGGAGTGCCGGTCCCGGCAGTTTCAGCGGGAACTGTATCATCAGTTGCAGCTGTATTGTTCACTACATTGATAGTACTGGAATTTACCACGTTTATATCGGTATCACTGTGCGATCCCGAAGCTGAAACCTGTTCCCCTGAAGCTATGCTTTCGATATCCTCGTAGGAGGAACCATCCGTACTTTCCGGAGATGCAGCTGAAGTTCCGGATTGCGGTGTAGCGGAACCGTCCTCAGAGTTTCTGTCCCGGGGAACATTAGACAGTATACTTTCCTGTCTCTCTTCATAGTTTTCATTCGGATCAATCTTAATATTATCAGTCAGTTCAGTATCAAGCGACGGAGCCTCAGCCAGCTGTTCATCTGATGACCAGACGTCACCTGTACTGATTCCCGCAGCAGCGGTACCAAGCAGCATGAAAGTTCGAACGAAGTTTTTCAGCATCAATCTGTAGTCCCTGTTGTTTATACCGTTAATATCTGATCTTATATCTGCCGGATTATCTAACCGTTATTTAAATTATTCTGTTTACTGCACTGCACACATTTCCGGATTGACCGCAACCTGCTTCACCATTTTACCATCACGGGTGTAGGCTGACATCTGCAGTTTACGGATCCGGTGCAGATTATCCTGTTTTTTAGCCACCATCCGGCAGTACCGCTGGAAATAGGAGGCATAAAGCTCTGACTCCATTTTCATCCGCAGGTATCTGGGCATCATTAAATAGGTGTCATCCACAACGGCAAGTCCTTCGACCTCACCGTTATCAGTAATGTTCACTGCCGTTATCTCACCAAAGCCGAAATTATAAGGAATTTTTCCGGCTACTCTCTTCCGGTATATCTGCTCAAGCTCTTTTTTACCATAATATGAACTTCCGGGAGAAACCCGGGATTTTTCCGTCTTAACCTGTCCTGCTGTCGCTGCTGCCGCATGACAGGTTAAACACAGACATGCAAGAATAACCATTACTGAGAGATATACGCCTTTCATAACTATCCTTAAAATAATATCCTTAAAAAAGAATTCCGCTTTTCTTTTCCATGGCGATTTGTGCATATTCGGGAGAAAACCGGAAAAACCGTTTCCGAGTGATTTCTCATGAATTCCTCTATTCTTATCTGCTATTTTACCAAAAAAGACGGCCGATACTTAACATAATCTTACAGGAAAACTCATTCTTAAGGATTCAGTGCTCTAAACTTAGGCATTAGCAGGAGTCACCGGGCTTCTTAGCTATTTATACGGGGTTCCGGCACAGTTCTCCTCGCTAATTTCCAGAAAGGAATTCAGACCTTTACCGGTATGATAGGAGATGCGGTAGGTGTCCACCCTGGTTAAAAGCTGCTCTCTGATAAAACGGCTGCCGCACATATATTCCGCCACATCAGCAGGCTCCTGCTCCATAAGAAAATCATCTGATACCAGATAATGCATATCCAGTACGCTTCCAGGACCCGCCGTAATATCAATGAGACTCACCTCTTCACTGATAACTACCGGAAAACTCATATTCCTGGTAATTTCCGGAATAAAATTCAGCTTTAAATTATATTCTGTAAAATGTCCGTTACTCTGATAGAGGACAGGTTCCCGGTACTCATTTAAAAAGACATCCCGAAAAAAAGGATAAAGACACTTTCCCAGCAGAAAAATAAGCGCTGCCGCCAGAGTACCTGTAATAAACCTGAAGCAGAGCCGCTCAACCCGGTCAATGGGATCAGCCCCGGAGCCGGCATTACTGCTTTTCTTAAGCCTGCGGGGTTTTAATGATTTTACGGCATTTTCCGGCTCTTTTTCCGGAGCCCCGCAGTTTTCTTTATTTTCTTTATTTTCTTTATTTTCTTTATTTTCTTTATTTTCTTTGTTTTCTTTGTTTTCTTTGTTTTTTTGATTTTCCCTGTTTCTGCTGCCGGAGACTTTATCATCGCCTTCTGTTGTCCCGCTGTCATCAGCCTCCCCGGCGGTACCTGGAGCTTCCAGCGGCACCTCTTCAATTACCACACCGGAAAAATCCACGTCATGAATGGTTTCACCGCTTTTTTCCGTTACTCCGGCACTATCTGGCCGGCCGGCATATTCTCCGGCTACCGATCTATCCCCGCCGGATTCAGACGCATTCTCTCTGTTATCTGAAACGCTGCCGTTCTGACTGCCTTTGCCGTTCTTATTATTTTTACGAAAGAGTTTTACCATATCACCTCAAAGCTGTTCTTTATATGGATAACATACCTGCTTAAATGTCGTGAAACACCTGCCGGCTACTGCTACCGGGCACAGCTGAAAGCTCATAATAAATAAAAAAGACGGAATTTTACAACAATATATGTAATATTATTTGATAAATGGAATCTATCTTTAGTTTTACGTAAAGAAAAGAATTATCCGGGAAGAAACTCTCCGGTTAAAGCCATATCCTCAGAGAAAAATATGCCTGAAGCCGGGTTATCCGGTAGCCTGTCGATGTTTACTGTTTTAACGGTAGCAGTCTGAAGCAGCCTGCAGGTAATTTAGTTTCGCTGTTAGCGGATACGGGGTTTTCCTCTTAGTTTTTCCGCAGAAGGATATGGTTTTTCTTCTTAATTTTTCAGATTACAACAGAAGTGACATCTGCAAGAAAAAAAAGTCCGGCTTTAACACCGGACTCAGGAAGAGATTCTGTTTAATATCTGCTAATGTAATGCCTGCTACTTCTGAATTGTAGTATAGCTTTCCATAGAGAACTGCAGCGCATCGTCTAAAGTCTTTTCAAACTTAACTTCAGGATGCTTTTCAGCAAACTTGGACTTAACCATTGCCTTCATCGGCTGGTACTGCACACAGGTAATAACCAGAGTAACACCTCTATTCTTCATATCGTTACAGAACTGATCAAGACAGTGATTACCACCGGCATCGAGCATGTTTACAGCACTGAAATCAAGAATAAGGCCCTTTTCATCAATGAGCTCATGTCTTAATTTGCGGAACACTCTTTCTGCTGAAGCAAAGAAGAGCGGACCGGCAATGCCGTATGCTTCATAATCTACATTAAGCTTTTCAGAAATATGTTTATGAATGCTGAGGTCATGGATCTTAGTCATTCTTGCCATATCACGCATGAAGATGATTGATGCCATGATAATACCGAAGCTGATGGCTACAACCATGTCAAACACTACGGTACAGAATATACAGCAGATCATGATAACCACATCGGTTCTCGGTGCAGTCTTGGCAAGATTTACCACCTTGCGCCATTCACTCATATTATAAGCAACAAGGAAGAGCAGAGCACTCATGGCAGCCAGAGGCAGCATGGAAAGAACCGGTGCGAAGCAGAGGATAGACACCAGAACCAGTACGGAGTGCCATACGGCCGCCATTGGAGATGTACCGCCGGCCTTAACGTTAGCCGCACTTCTGGCAATAGCCGCTGTTGATGTGATACCACCGAGGAACGGAGCAATGATGTTACCGAGCCCCTGACCGAATAATTCACCGTTTGAATGATGTCTGGTGTTGGTCATACCGTCAAGAACAACCGCACAGAGCAGTGATTCAATGGCACCGAGAACCGCCATGGAGAATGCAGCAACAATTAAAGCCTTAATGGTTGCATAATCCCAGGTAAGAGTACCGCCGTTAGGTCCAGGAAGCTCCCATGGCAGCAGGAAATGAGGCATAAACGGAGGAATACCGTTACCCTGGGTACCGTCAGGATTCAAATAATGGAATCTGGTACCGATTGTAGCAATGGACTGATCACAGTAGTTTACCAGAACCCATGAAAGAGCAGTACCTACAACAACAGCAGGAAGATGTCCCGGAACCTTGAGCTTTAACTTTGACCAGCCCACCAGAACAGCCAGAGTAGTAATACCTACAACGGCATCACCCCACTTGAAGCTGTCAAGGTTGGAGCAGAGAACAATAATCTTATCAATGAAACTTTCCGGCATTGCCACATCAAGTCCCAGAAAATCCTTAACCTGAAGAACTGCAATAACAATACCGATACCCATGGTAAAGCCGAGTGTAACCTCAATCGGAATAAACTGGATGAGCCGACCAAGACGCCCCGCCGCCATTATCAGAAGGAAGAAACCGCAGAGCACACTGGCTACGCAGAGACCTGCCGGACCGTAGGTCTGAGCTACCGGATAAAGAATTACCACAAATGCAGCTGTAGGACCGGAAACACTGAATCTGGAACCACCGGTAAGAGAAATTACGATACCGGCAACGAGAGCAGTATAGAGGCCGTATTCAGGGCTCACACCACTGGCAATTGCCAGAGCCATTGATAAAGGAATAGCAATAATACCTACAGTAAGACCTGCCAGTAAATCACTCCCAAAAAGCCTTTTTAAACTGTAAGGCTCTTTAATCATAGAGTCGCGTACCGCACTGCCGAAATGGAAAATGGAATGGCGGACAGACACTATTTTTCTTTTGGTTCTTATCTTAACCATGATATTTCACTGAATAATAAATTGTTGAAGAACATGTATTTTTGCCGCTTCGGGCATGACTTTTATCTCCCGTATCAGGTACAGCCACGGGAAAACAGGTCACATCTAAAGTGGAGACGCAATTATACAATAAAAAAGTACTTTTTTGTAAATTTATGACATCTATAACATTACTAAAATAATATTTCTTAAAAAATTGAAATAATTCATATAAAAAAAGTTTCGAAAAATCTGCAAAAAAGTAATTCATCAACAGAATATTGTTAATTTTATGTTAAAAATATTTAGATATCAGTGCACACCGGGCCAGTTATCCTTTATCATATATCCTTTACCGATAACCAGTCTTCCCGATAAGGATTACATATACTCGCCTCTGCTACTCAAAATATACTTAAATATACTCAGGCATACTGAGAGATTGAAGTCCTTACGATTGCAATTTTTGTAAAAGTGAAGTATTTCCAGTAAATGTTAAGGATAAGCCTCCGCTTTTTAAACCGGAGGCTGTTCAGGATTCAGTTCCGATTACGATCCGGCATCTGCATATGATTCAAGCTTTCTTCTGGCGGCACAGATCTGGGCACAGGTATTTATAAACCGGTTATGCCAGCGTCTGCCGCATTCCCCGGGATTAAGCTCAGGATAAAGTCCGTTAATCCAGAAAAATGAATATATGAGAATAATTCTGTCAAACAACTGAAAACACCTGCAGACACTGTTCTCCGGAGGTGTTCTTATCCTGTAGCAGTGACTGAATCTTACTCTGGTCATACAGCTGTTCCGCAGCTCCGATAGCTCCTCCCGGTTAAAGAGAGGAAGAAGCCGTTCCACCTCTTTTCTGAGCTCATCATAAAGATATTCAAGTGAAGAGAGACCTCTGTTCACCAGCACTGTCTCCTCCTGACTCAATCTGCCACTGTCAAACTGTTTTTTAATCGACAAACGGTAGGCACTCCACATAAGATTGGGCATAAACCTTTTTATAAGACCGGCGGCATCACCGGTAAGAAGCTGCAGCTCGAAAAGCTGACGGGTATCCGTACTCACTGCTCCCTCTCCTTCCTCATTTATGCACATTCCCGAACCGGGTGGCAGTGCATATGAATTAATAAAACAGGAGCATGAATAAAGAAATCCATGGTCTCCCGGCCATGGATGGAAATTTAGGTTATCAGGATGAAGTTATTCAGGTTTAATGCATTAATCCGCTGTACAGAAAGTTTCCGTAAAATGTTACAACTTTAAAATACAAAAGAAATATTTAAGAAAAATGATATAAATAAACAAAAATAGAAATATACAAAGCTAACCATCCTCACATCGCTTAAAAGTCATCCTCTCAGGAAATGGAAGAGTCATCAGATGTTTTTCCGGATTCAGCAGGTTCGGTAATATCCTCCGGAACCTCAGTGACATTGAGCACCATACCGAGAGTCTGGGCTATTTCCTTTATATTTATAGGTTTTGAGATGTGTCCGTTCATACCGCTCTGCTCCTCTTTGATAATATCCTCACTGAAGGCATTGGCAGTCATCGCCACAATCGGAATGGAGGCCAGATCCGGATTCTCCAGTCTTCTGATGGCTTTAGTGGCTTCGTGTCCGTTCATAACAGGCATCTGGATATCCATAAGTATGGCATCATAGTAGCCTTTTGAGGATTTTTCCACCTTTTCAACCGCCTGTCTGCCGTCCTCAGCCGTCTCCACTACAAATCCCAGACGGTGCAGGTTCATAACGGCAATTTCCCTGTTGATTCTGATATCCTCTACAAGAAGCACTCTCTTTCCCTTGAAGCATTCTGCATAATAGCCGTCAGAAAAGATATCCTTGTATATGGTATCAGGCTCGTCGGCAATATCAAAGGTGAGATGAATTGTAAACGTAGTTCCCTTGTTAAGCTGGGTTTCCAGTTCAATAGTACCATCCATCAGCTCAACAAAATGTTTGGTAATCGCCATACCGAGTCCTGTTCCGTATATACCGCTTACTGTTGAGGTACGTTCACGCTCAAAGGCTTCAAAAACCTTTCCGGAGAACTCTTTACTCATTCCTATACCATCGTCCTTTACGATAATATCAAAAGAAGCCCTGCCGTCATTCCGGCCGGTCTGCACAAGCTTTACCAGAACATGTCCGCCTATACGGGTGAATTTACAGGCATTACTCAGAAGGTTCAGCATGATGCGGTTCAGTTTTCTGACATCACATTTCACCCACGGATCCTGAATGTCCACGAGACGGACCTTATATGAAATATTTCTGAGTTTCATCTGACCGGAAAAGAATTCCTCAATCTCCAGCATAACCTTCTCAATATTATTAACGGAAATATTCATATGGATCTTATCGCTTTCGATACGGCTCATTTCCAGAATATCATTGATAAGATCCAGAAGATAATGACTGGACATATTAATCTTTTTAAGATAGTCCTGCATCTGCTCCGGACTTACATGACCGCTGCTTGCTATATCGGTATAACCGATAATGGCATTCATCGGGGTACGGATATCGTGAGACATATTGGAGAGGAATATACTTTTTGCCCGGCTGCGCTGTTCCGCCCTGACCTTTTCCACCTCCATCTTTCGTTCCCTTTTGTTCATCAGTGATATCACACTGAACATGACTGCAAGAGAAAGGAGCATGGCTACTATCTGGATAAGACTTATTTTAAGAAGAGAGTCATGAACCATCTTAACCTGCTCATGCTTATAATTTTCACCTTCTGTTATATGCATTGCCGAAGGATCTATACCTTGGTCAATCATGTGACCTACACAGTATCCGGAAACTGAATCAATAGCATTCTCGGTGGTGGTAATTGTAGTACGGTGAATCCACATAAGAGACGTAAAAAATATCATAATTACGAGAGCACGCCAGACAATAGTGGAATTTCCGAATCTCCGGTGCAGATCCTTAAAAAACACCCACCGGAAAATAATAAAACCGAGGAGAGCCCAGACCGTCAGAAACAGGTATGACTCGTTAGCCAGCAGGAAGCCGCCGGAGAGAAAATTCGGTATAAGCAGGAATAAACTGAAAAGCACTGCCATAACCAGACCGATACCGGCGACAAGCTTCATTTTATGATCGGCTTTTCTGTCAGCAAGCCTGTACGTGGCAGCTGAGGTATATCCATATGCCACCATAGCACCGATGGTGCAGACATCAACATTCCAACCGACGGCCGTATGTCCAAAGAACGGTATAATCACACTGATAGCGATAATGAAGTAGAAAGCGTTAACCGGAATATTATTACGGTTGAGAACAGAGAACCATGAAGGAATCACATGCTCTTTTGAGAGGCAGAAAAGAAGACGGCTGGAGGCAATGGAATTGCCGATAACACTGGTAATAAGGGCACCCAGCATGGCCAGAGAAATAATAATAAGACCGGTGCCCCCCATTTTGTTGAACACGGCTGCCAGAACCGGTACGGACGCAAAACCATCAGTTGAACGGAGACTGCCGACATAACTGCTCCAGTTTAAATATTCATTCGGTATAGCAACAGCCGATACAACCGTCAGAAATGTATAGCATAAAAATATTGCCAGTATGCCGAACACCATGACAGACATAAATCTGTGTTTTTTGAAAGTAACCTCGGCGGATGAGTTTGATATGGATTCAAAACCGACAAACGCCCACGGAGTAATAGCTATAATATGCAGAATCTGGGATAACGGGGTCATGCCGTTATTATAGTATCCGAATATCTTGTCCACTTTATCCGCACTGTTACTGACCACTCCGATAAAACACGAAATTACTCCGATAAAAAACATCACCGCCAGCAGGACATTGATTCTCACGGCAAACCGGTAAAAATACGAGCAGATAAGTCCAACTCCGGTGACGAGCGTACCGGTAGCCAGAACTTCGCCGAAGTAGACATCATAATCAGCTATTCTGTAACTGAAACCAAACTGCAGAGAATCATGAAAAAGATAACGGCACAGCAGAGTAATGGCGGAGCTGTTGGCCCAGATGAGACTCACATAGGTAAGAAAGAGAAACCAGCCGCAAAGGAATCCGTGATCATTGCCGAAAAACTTCTGGGTATACGTGAAGGCTCCGCCGGGACTTTCGGTATTCTGCATCATATAGCTGTAGTTTCTGGCTATAATCAGCATGGCCATGGCGGCGACCGCCATACCGAGAACTGTACCGACCGGTCCGGAATTCGGCAGAAAAGTAGTCCCGGGCATCAAAAAGGCCCCCCACCCGATACCGCATCCCAAAGAAAGCCCCCAGGCCTCTACGGAACTCAGATATCTAGGTAAAGAATACCCTGAATCTGTTGATGATTCTTTTTCACTCATACCATGTCCAATGATTAATAACTCATTTGATGAGAACAGAAGAAAAAATCACCCGTATATGTATTTTCATCTGTCAGAATCAACGGATAATTATAAATATACGACCGGCATACAGGCGGAAAGCATACCGGTATACATGCCTAACTCTGCCCGCATCCTAATATAATGTTATCATCTTCACCGCGTGATAAATGTGCAAAAACCGACAATACGATAAAAAAAACGTAAAAAGTCACCGGATGCACGGCAAAGATTACCGCCGGATCCGGTATACCGGATTACGGAGTAAAGAAATAATCATCACCCTCACACTTATTGTAGTCATCCTTCAGCGCTGCCCCTTCATTGGAATTGGCCTTTTCAGGATTTCCGTTCTCGCCGGGATTCTGATGATATTTTGAGAACGGATCCTTTTTATAATCATCAGGATTATCCTCACCGTTCTTGTCGCTGTAGCTGTTCATCTCGCCGACCTTGATATGTCCGAAGCTGTCACCGGCATGAGTACTGCCGTTCTTGTTCATGGTATCTTTTACAGAAACAATCAGATTCTTACGGAACTCACTCAAAGCGACGTAGACATAAAAAAGCGGAAGCAGAATAATGAACTCATTATTCAGCGTGTAGAAAATCTGCGGAGAGTCGATGAAAAAGAAACTCAGCACGAGAAGTGCAAGCGGCAGCGTATGCGCATAAACATTTACCCGCAGAAGTGCATCCTTAGGAAGACTTATTTTAACAATAATCTGCAGAATCAGACTTATGAGCGTTGTCAGAGTAATGTATATAGCCTGACGGAAAAGCAGTATCAGATAAATAATAAAAAGAAACAGAAACATATTAATCTGCATTACTTTATTAATTAACGTTCTGATGATGGTATCAGCTGTAAGCACGCCGTCATTTTTTCCAAAAATCACTGAGTACTCAAAACAGGCATCTCCACTGATATTAGCCATTTCAACACAGAGATTATTGGAATTAAGGGTAATGAGAGGATAAACATGGAAATCCTGCCCCTCTTTACTCATATTAAAGCTCGGAAAAACATTCTCCGGATAATAAACTCTGTCCGGACGAACCGCCAGCATACTCTGACCGTTGTCATACTTATACACCACATATCTGCCTGTTTCCTCATCATACTGCCAGAAGCCATCAGGAGACTTCCCGTCGTCGGGCAGACTGATTTTTCCATCCTGGTAATAAAACTCCGGAATCTGCTCAGCCGCAGGATAAACCCGGTCATTGAAAAATGTCTGCAGATTATAGAGTATTGCTACTGTCATCAGCACAGCGGCGAGGCCGCAGCTGCGCAGCAGGTGTCCCTGACCGTATCCCCTGAAATAACAGATAATCGGTATATAAAATTTCAGTGAAAAAATCGCAAGTAATGGAAATAAAAAAAGTTTATTAAAGAAAATCCGCATACTTTTTACTTATAATTACCAGTATTGATACTTTATGACTGTTTTCAGAACTCCGTCCCGGCTGTCTACTTATACCATATAAGCCGTGCATCTTACAACGAAAAACGGCAAATACCGTCCGGAAAACAGCCGATCTCCGTGTTCAGTCGCTATATCCCGCACATTTAATCTCTGTTTTCAGTCAAAATAGCCGTTTATGTATGGATTTGACCTGCGTTCGATACCGATGGTGGTCTCCTCACCGTGACCGGACAGCACTTTGGTGTCATCCGGCAGAACCAGAAGCTTGTTTCTGATGGATTCCATAAGCTTTTCCGGATCGCCCTGAGGAAAATCAGAACGTCCGAGAGAGCCTGCAAAAAGGACATCTCCGGAAAGCACAAAACCGCTTTTTCCGAAATAATAGCAGACCTGCCCCGGAGTGTGACCGGGACAGTGTAGCACCAGAATCTCCTCACCCAGACCCAAATCAAGCTTTTCGCCGTCCTTAAGATACCTTGCCGGGGTAAGCGGAGGACGTGAGGCAAGTCCGAACATTCTGGCCTGTAAATCCAGATTATGCAACCAGTACTCATCATCAGCATGAGGACCTACAACCTGTACACTAAGAAGTTCCGCAAGCTCCGCCGCGCCGCCGCAGTGATCAAGATGACCATGAGTAAGAATAATGGCAGTCACCTTAAGTTTATATCTGGAAATCAGTAAATACAGATCCCTGGCATTGTCCCCGGGATCGCAGACTACAGCCTTCTGTGTATCCTGATTGATAATGATACGGCAGTTTTCACAAAATGCTCCCACCGGAACAGTTACATAAGTTAACATAGGCATTCTCCTTTACTGTGTCTGTTTAGTTTAATTATCAGAACTAAAATTTATCTGCTTACAGGTCTGGTCAGCAGGAGCCTGACAGCAGGCTGAGAAACACCTGTTCCTCAAAATTCCGGCTCTCTTCCGTATGTATGGCCGAATCTGAAAAAAAAGCAGTCCCCGCAATGCCTGATTCCGTTTGCAAATCAGACAGTAATCATCTGTCCCCGGAATCCTTCCGGTCTTCTGAGGTGTTTTCATTACGGTTCCGGATGTCCTCGTGGGCAAAACACGCCTCACGGCTTCCTAAAGAGCAGCCTTTAAGGTAGAAGTTTTCCGCGAGGGAAAGATCCGCCGCCACCCCCCTGCCGGTTTCATAAATGGTACCTATATTATAACAGGCATCCATATCTCCTAAGCGGCATCCCTTCAGAAGATAGCGTATGGCCATAGCATAATCCACCTGTACATCCTTACCGTTAAGATAGATATCCCCCATCCCTGTGCACCCGTGTGAATTGTTAAGTTCACAGGCCTTTTCCACGTAGCTTCTGGCGATAGCGTGATCCTGAGACACACCGCGACCGTTATAATAGGCCACCCCCATATAAAAGCATGATACCCCGTCATTCATACTGCAAGCCACGTCAAAGTATTTATCGGCAAGCTCCACATCCTGCTCCCGGCCGTAACCGTGGTCATAGATAACCCCGACATTGCGGCACCCCTCGGGGTAATTAAGATTGCACGATTTCCGGGAGAGCTCGTAAATCACTCCCATATCTCTTTTTTTGATTTCCGGATCAGCATACATACAGGCAGCGTGATAGCACCCGCTTCCGCTGTCAAGAGTACACGATTCAAGATAATACTTAAGGGCATTCTGCTTATCGACAGCAGTACCCTGTCCCTGTTCGTACAGCATACCGAGACTGTCACAAGAGGAAGCGCTGTTTTGCCGGCATCCGGACATATAGTACCGTCTGGCTTCGCTGTAGTCAGCAGGAACAAGCCTCCCTTCGGAATAAATCCGGCCGAGCTCGTAACAGCTGTCCGCATCCGTTAAATTACATGAATGATTAAAAACCCGGATTCCCTCTTCAATATCCTTAAGAGACTGAGCACCGGCTAACATCATCTCAGCTGTAATATGACATGAATGACCATGTCCTAGCTCACAGGCCAGGCCGTAAAGGTCTGCCACCTGATGAGTCTGCACTTCATCCTGTCCTGCCCCGTTCCGCTCATGTTTCAGCAGTTCAGCAAGTTCATAGCATCCGGAGGCACTCCTTAACCTGCAGCTCTTCTCCAGAAAATCTTTAACCAGAACCGTATTCTCAGGAATTCCGGGAGTATTCCCGCGGTTCAGAAAAGCCGCCTCAATGCACCCGTCGGCACTGCCGAGCTGACAACTTCTGCTGAGAAAGTCTGCTGCCTCAGTATACTTCTCCTGTTCAACAGAAAGACGCCCCTCAAGAAGACATGACAGGGCGTTATCATGGCGACAGCCGTTATCATATAGATAAAAAGCCATATTGCTGTCAGGAGACAGGGCTACCCCCTGTTCGTACAGTTTTCCAAGCTCGGCGCAACCGTCATAGTTCTTCAGATTACAGGACTTATCAAGCACCTGAGCCGCCTCAATGTAACCGGAGGGACTCCCGGCGAGCATCCTTCCGAGCTTAAGACACCCTTCCGGTACACTGCCTTCACATGACTTCCGGAATAGTGCTGCGGCTTTGGAGACATTGACAGATCCGTCAACCCCGTCAAGCCATAAATCACCGGCCCTGCTACAGGCTATGGCCCCGCCGTGACTGCAGGCTTTTTCAAAATAATCCGCAGCACCTGCCGCATCTTTTTTAATTATGAGAGACTCTGCCACCTCCGTGCATCCCGTCTCACCTCCGAAGGTGCATAAAAGACGCTCACAGCCGGCTAAGAAAACGGATACAGCAGAAAGCACCAGTAAGGAAATAGTATTAACTCTCAGAAAAAAGCGGGTACCGGGGGCAGCCGTTTTCAAACGTCCCATGTTCCGGTAAATCACATCCCGCACATTCTCTGTCAGCATATATAAATAAAACCTTCTCACTGAACAACATGTCTTTTTTAATCATATCATAACTGAAGCTCTTTTAAATGATACGAAAAGAGAAAAACAATATAAATAAACCAAGTGTAACCACTGACTCATTTTTAAGGATAAACATTAACCTCTGTTAACAGGAAACATCTCCGGACAGCTTAACGATATTTCACGGAATTTAAGCAGAGTACTGTCATTTTTTCTCAGAATCATCAATTAATCATTAATGGATGTCCTGTATATAACCGGTATCAGGTATGCAAATGAAGCAATAATAACAGCACATCATGATTTTTAATAAAAAAACTATACAAGATAAAGAATAAACGCTATCTTTTACAAATAATTTTCTTCAGGAACTTTTGTATATTACAGAATGCAATAATTTATTGTCACAGGATATAACTATGTTCATCACTCCTATTCTGGCGGCAGCTGCAATAACCGCCACTCCCGCCAACTGGGCCAAGGTCAGCCGGCCCGCATCTCTTACAGAATCATCCCAGCCAATCGGTGAATACAGTAACGGCTGTATTTCAGGTGCAGTCAAGGCAGACCTTAACAACCCCTACTATCAGGTTATAAGACAGCAGAACAAACGTTTCTACGGACACCCGATACTGGTGGAATACATCGGCGATCTTGCCGAAAGAGCCCATAAAGCAGGTCTTCCCATTCTGCTTGTAGGCGACATGGCCATGCCTAGAGGAGGAAGATTCTCCTCAGGACACGCCAGCCATCAGACCGGGCTTGACGTTGACATCTGGTTCAGAACCGTAAAAGCACCGCTCTCAGCAGAAAACCTGAAAAAACCATGGGCGCTTACCATTGTTAAGGACAACTTTCTGGAAACAAATAAATACTACAATAAAGATATTTATACCATGGTAAAACTGGCTGCTACCGATGACAGAGTCGGCCGCATATTCGTAAACGCCGCTATTAAGAATCAGCTCTGCAATGACACACCGGAAAAAGAAAGAGCATGGCTGCATAAGGTACGCCCGTGGTGGGGACATACCGCACACATGCATGTGAGACTTAACTGCCCTGAAGGAGCGGTGAACTGCGTAAAACAGGCTCCTATTCCGGCAGGTGACGGCTGCGGACCTGAGGTAAAGAGCTGGCTTGACGCCATTCTTCATCCTAAGAAACCGGATCCGAATCAGAAACCGAAAAAACCGGTTAAAAAAATTCCTCCGGCAATGTGTGAGGATCTGATAAACCTGAAATAGCAGGACGAGTCCCGGCGGCAGAAATATGAAGATTTGCAGAAAGCTCAGGATCTGCCGGATACTCCGGATCATGATTGTCGCAGAATAAAGCAAAATCCACTGCTTAACAAAAGCAGTGGATTTTTGTATGGCTTATCTGGCTTACTGCTTATAAAGGCTGGATTTCACCGCCGCAGAAAAGCAAACTCTGTTAATCAATAACCGAAGTTTAATCAAAGAGAATAGGCATTCTCTTCTTAAGATACCAGGCCAGTTTTTCACTTCTGATGGAAATCTGGAAATTGGCAGCTGCATCATCAACGTTCCAGTCCCTGATACGAATCATATCCAGATCAAGATCCTTTTCATTAAGAGTCTTTTTGATGAATGGTGTAAGATCCACAATGTACTCATCAGGATTCTTTTCACTCTTGGAGACTTTTACGTTCGGAACAGCCTTGTTCAATGCGGAAATCTCCAGACCTGTAACCTTCATTCCGACTCTGATCATTCCTCTGATATACCATGGAACCTTAGGCATTTCGAGTGAATTAAGAGAAACCACCAGCTTGAAGTTATCACGGTTTAATATAATTTCGCGTAAAGTCAGATCCACAATGATATTTTTTAACTTGACATGATCAGCCACCAGTCTGATTTTATTAAAGCGATCTGTACTAACCTGCAGTCCGTTAAGCACATTGGGAATTCTGATATCCTTAACATAACTGTTAATCAGATCAGTAGGAATAAAGAAACGCCCGAAAACCATATCCTCAAAGCGCTGAGCCCGCCACAGATCCTGCCCCAGCTTTTTGAGGCTTTCAAACTGCATACTCACCTGTGACTGAGCATCCTTTACTCTTAATTCATAGCGTTTATGAATACCATCAACCACATTGGAATCAAACATGGTACTGTTCTTAGGATTATAGTATTTTTCTGACATTTCCCTCGTACTGCCTCTTTATAATTCCGGGAAGTCTACCGGCTGACAGAACCTTAACCTGTCTACCGTCCCCGCTGCGTATATATTCTGCTTGATTTTTCCGGAATGACTGACACCTTTAAATCCATAAAGTATGCCGGCCGTTGCCTCTTCATGATGCCGGAACCGACGTTTTTCAGTCAGGAAATTCCGACTCTCAGGGTATCCGTGTCCGGTTTTACAAATATGCCCGGAAGGAACACCACCAAACCGCAATCAGCATTGCTCTAAACACAATATACGCCATATTAACTGTTAAAACTCTGACAATTATAACTTAAATACCGGACAGGTTCAAACCTGCTAAGGGAATTCGTTCAGATGGTCACTTAGAAAATACCGGGATGAAGCACAATTTTACGTATAATGTGATTCTTCTCCAAATAATTTCCTCAGGATTTTTCAGCCGGTATCCTTAAAAAGCAGTTTTAAAACTGATTATTATTGGTAAGGATAAGGACTTAAAGAGAAAAATTAATAAAAATAAATAAATTAAGGTGATATGGCTGACGACAGAGAGAAATGAAGAAATGAAAAAATGAAAAAATGAAAAAAATGAAAAAAATGAAGAAATGAAAAAATAAAACAATAAAAAAATCAAGAAATTAAGTGAGAAGGTAAATAATTAAGTAATAAAAAAGCCGTTCTGCATGGAACGGCATTCTTTGTACAGTAACCGGAAATACCACAAGGGCATTTCCGGAAAAAGCACTTGTATTAGAGCATATGTGCTCTTAATTCTTCAGCACTTAACGGGCTGAGGTAAGCAGGAGCAACATCAAATACTGTCAGACAGCCTACCTTACCTTCCTTGCTTAATCTGTTAACGGCACGGGCATAGGCTACGAGTACGCTTGAAGTAAATTCAGGATTTGAATCAAGCTTCAGGCTGTATTCGATTACGTGCTTGTTGTCACCGGTAGAACCTGAACGGATTACGAAACCGCCGTGAGCAATACCGCTGTGATCTCTTACAAATTCTTCTTCAGAGATGAAATGAACAATGGTGTCGTAGTCAGAGAAGTAGTTAGGCATAGTCTTGATTTCATTTTCAACATATGCTGCATCAGCACCTTCAGCAAGTACTACGAAGCATTCACGTAAGTGCTTTTCACGGGTGGTGAGTTCAGGATTTGCACCGCTGCGAACTGCTGCCAGAGCTTCTTCCTTTGGAATAGTGTACTGCTTGGCATTCTTAACACCCTTGATACGTCTTACAGCATCTGAATGACCCTGGCTGACACCCTTACCCCAGAAGGTATAGTCCTTGCCGTTTGGTAAAATAGCGTTAGCATATGCACGGTTCAATGAGAACAAACCCGGATCCCAACCTACAGAAATCATGCCTAAAGTGCCGTTTGCTCTTGCAGCAGCATCTACATTGGCAAAATGTTCCGGGATACGGGCATGAGTATCAAAACTGTCAACTACATTGAAGAGTTTTGCGAGTTCAGGAGTCTGCTTAGGAAGATCTGTTGCACTGCCACCGCAAATGATCATCACATCAATCTTATCTTTCCATGCAGCGACATCAGCAGCACTTACTACTGTTGCATTTGAAGCAATCTGTACAGTTGCAGGGTCTCTGCGGGTGAATACGGCAACAATCTCCATATCAGGATTAAACTTAACTGCCTTTTCAATCCCCCTGCCTAAATTACCATAACCGTAAATACCAAGTCTTACCACTTTTGACTCCTTAATAAATTATTATTTATTGTATATTTGTATTAAAAGCTTTGTATCAGCAAAAACATCTTGCTTGACGTTAAATCCGGTCGTTATTTTAGATCAATATTTACCATTTCTAACCAAAAAAACACAAAAAAAATTAAATATTTTTTTCTTTTCCCTGTTTTTGTGCAGGGAATAATTCAACCATTTCCCGTTTTACTAAAAATGTGCGAATTCCTGTTTTTTTAGTGCGTAAATTTTCACCTGTTTTCCTGCTTTAAGGCACCTGACCTCAAAATCTGAGTACTTTTGATCTGAATTTTAACTATTCGATGCGTCCGCGATTTTTCGCTCTGATATTTTCCGGATGATCATTTTCCAACCGCAATACGGTTTAAACAGAAATTACCACCGTATAATAAAAAACGGAATACCGTAATGATAAGTCCGGGTATTCCGTGAGATACAGCTCCGGAAAATAATTACTCCGGAGTTTTCTGGTATAAAAAACGACGGTTGCAGTTATTCAATGATAAACATGTCATTACTGTCATCAACAGATGATGAGGCCGGTGCACTGTTAGTAGGTATTTTATCCTCTTCAATAATCTCAGTCATCGGTTTAACAGGATGCGCACTGCTACCGGTGTTTACGGAACTGCTGTTTAAAGGAGTAACCGTGGCTGACGTCCTTTCCACCATGGAATTATCTTCCGTGAATCCGCCTGATGAGGAGCCGCTCTGAGTAACCGGCTCAATAACAATTCGGTCATCACTGCCGGTAACCGGAGCTGCCGGCTCCTGCTTAACAGTAGCACCTGTAACCTCAGCCTTCACAGCATCCTCATAATATTCAAAAATAGGCACAACCTTTTTAACGCCGTCAATTTCCCTTACAACATTAATTGCCCGGTTGGCTTCACTGTGGTTGACTATACCGATGAGATAAACAACACTGTTTTCTGTAACAACCTTGAATCTGCCTGAATTAATCTTTTCTCCGAAAAGCAGCTGCGTTTTAACCTTGGTAGTCACCCAGGTATCATGAGACCTGTCAGAAAGACTGAGCGGTTCAATCTTTTCAATACGGTTGATTACACGCTTAACCTTAGGAATTGCTGAAACCCTCTGCACTATATAGTCAATATACTCCTGATCGAGACACTGACCTGTAAGAAGCACATTACCGTTAACAGATGTTGCTTCAAGCTTTGATTTTTCATAAATTTCCCGGTTGTTGGAAAGGTATTTTCCGCTTTTAATTTCAATACTTTCATCATCAACCATTGCCCCGGCAGTACGGCTGTCTGCAGCAACAGTGGCTCCGGCACCAATAACACCGCCGGCGATAAGAGCTGTACAGCCTGTAGAGCACAGAGTTGTCAGCGTACCTATAAGCATTAAATTTACAAGCTTTTTCATAAAAATTCCCCTTTTCTAGGCTCTGCGCCTAAAAATAACATTATTATAATTCTCTGGTTTCAGCAGTCATAACGCCAGTCAAACGACACTCCGACGTCAACAGCATAACAAAAAAAACTTTCCATACCGCACCGCGGATCTCTTCAGCGTGATGGTACGGATGCTGTCCTGTTATTACAGCAATACCGCACTATATCATTAGAGCTATAGTGCGGTAATTAGTTCGATATAATCAGTATATCAGAAGAAATACTACTTCAGATTACATTCACTTCTGACTTTTATGTACTGACTCTTGACTGTTTCCTGACTCTCACTTGTTTTATTGAGAACTTTTCCAGCATCAAGCATATTGTAGTCTCTGGAACCTAAAGCAAGCCATCCGAGACCGGTAACAGAAGAGCCGATACTCGGGAAATAGGTTACACCGAGGTACATGATTGCTTCAGTATTGCCGTGACAGGCCGCATTCTTCATAAGCGGAAGCACCATGGACTGCATTTCATCTGGAATAGTCTTGCTGTTCATGATAAGGTTGGCCTTCAGGTACATGGCATCGATATTTCCTCTGAGTATAGCTTTATCGTACCATTCCAGGGCATAAATATCATTTTTGACAAAGCCCTGTCCGCGTTCATGCATAATACCGAGGAAGGTCTGGGCATAGGCGCTCTTCTTAGCAATCTTGGTAAACCAGTCCCTGGCCTCTTCATAACGTCCGAGTATGTAGTAAAGACGGCCGATATTCTCAATAGCTCCCTGATGATCCTTCTTAGCTGCCATCAGGAAGTACTTCTCAGCCTCCTCCATGTTCTGAATGTCATAATAGATATCAGCAACACGGGCTGCTGCTTCGGCGGAATTCGGTTCGCTGTCGTTTTCAGCAACGGACTTATACCAGTTAAGAGCTGAACCGACATCACCGATTTCATCACAGGCTGATGCCAGAATAAAGGAGGCCTCCTTTACGCCGCCGTTAACCGCCTTTTTCAGAAAAATAATGGCTTCAGGAATATTACGTTCTATCCCCATACCGGCATACAGCAGTTCACCGTACTGGTATGCAGCCGGAGCATAATCATTTTCCTTGGCAAGTTTCTCAAAAATAAGCAGCGCTTCATTTTCCGTTTCAGGAGTAGCTCTGCCTTCAGAAAGCATCAGAGCCTTGCGATATTTAGCTTCAACATTATCACTGGCGGCAGCCTGACTTATATATTTAAAGGCTTTTTCATCATCTCTCTTGGTACCGATACCGTCAGCATACATCACACCGATAAGGAAGGCAACCTCAGGGTCGTTTGGTGCCACTGTAAGAGCTCTTGAGGCAAAATTAAATGCCTCTTCAGGATCAGCTGACACCCCTATTCCCTTTAAATAGCTGTTTGCAAGAGCAATATAGGCTTTGGCATTACCGTCCTTTTCTGCCATACGGATATAATGTACAGCCTCCTTGTCATCCTTAGGCTGACCGAAAAGCCCCTGGGAATATATACGATACAGCAGATATGCCCCTTCACCGTAACCGCTGGTATTCACAAAGCTCTTAAGTTTGGTTATGGCTTCTCCGACAGTCTTTTCATCATCAGAGTTGATATCGGCACTCATATCAAGAAAACGGGCTTCGAGATCATTTTCCCTGGCTGAATACTTAGCCAGAAGCTCCTTGGCCTTTTTGATATTTTTCGGGGTACCTATGGAATCGATATAGCACCGGGCAAGAAGAATATCACTTTCGCGTCCAGGATGATCCGCATGTTCAAGAGCAAGGTAGGTAAAAGCGGCATTCTTATCATTGTATGAAGCAAGTTCATCTATATACATTTTCGCCAGAGGGTAACGGGCTCTGTTGTCTCTGTTCTTCAGCGCTTTTTCATAGAACATGACCGCCTTGTCATAGTCCTTGTTCAGATAATGATATTTTGCCAGCGGGTAGAATGATTGAGGACGGTTCGCCTTAAAGGCCTTTTCCAGAAGCTCCTTGCCTTTTTGACCGTTTTCCTTACTTGATGTGTCTGAAATCAGAACAATCCCCCTGATGATGTCATATTCTGCCGGTCTGCTTTTACGGAACATTTCAGCATACATCATGGCATCCTTGAAATTACCTTTATCTATCATGTAATTAGCAAGATAAAGAGCAGCATTCTCAGATCCCATATCAGCAGCCTGCTTATACATATCAATGATTTCTGTCTGAGACTTGTCACCTGAAGATTCAGCAATCTTTATCTTTAACAACATATCTTCGGCGCTATCGCCGCACCCGCTTAATCCGACACATAAAGATAAAGCAATTGCACAATATAACTTTTTCACAACCATATCCTCAGTTATAGCATTCTGTACTGTTCTGAATATCGTATAAAACACTGCAGTCCACCTGCTCAAAGCATTCCCGAAAAAAACATCTTCGGAATTCAGGAGTAAATTATAAGAAACGCCACCGGTAACACCGTACTGCTACATCAGGCGGCATATTATCGACCAGCTTCATGCTCTATGCCATTTCAGGCAAAAGCAGATATTCAAAACCAAATAATAATGGAAAATTATCTAAAATCTCGAGCCTGCATATTATACTCAAAAAAAGCAGGTTCATAAAAAAAATCAGACCGGATGCATACATCAGAAGTACTGTTTTAAGACTACCACACCGATACCTTCACTCTACCGGTCACAAATCAACCATTTTACGATACGCATTTACAGCATCAGAAAAACGGATATTCTACATACCACTGCTCTATATGACGCTCTTATACCGGACCTGTACGGTTTCACTTGCGCATGACGGTTCACTCCGGTCAACTGAATATGTACAGCCGGAACTCTGATGCCATTATCAGATAAAATTACAAAAAGAAGGATTTAACATAAAACGAATGATCGGATGAAACAACTCTGTCATCATTATGACTTTCCGGAGTATTGGCACCGCTAATCACAACATCAAAAAACATGACCCCGTCATTAATGCCGTTATCCCTGCTGTTGCCGATACAGTTTCCCTGACCGTCATAATAAACAAAACCACCTTTATCATCCCTGTACGCATGACCGATGACATTTCCATGACCGTCAAAATAGTCCTTGCCGCCATCATCACGGGTTACTGATGAACCTATTATTTCACGCTCATCATCATAGAATATTTCCCTGCTGCTGTCACTCTGCTTCATAGTAGCAATCAGATGACCTCCGGAATAAATATGCTTGCGACCGAGCAAATCAGTTTTAACCTCATAGTTAAAGGCATTGGCTGATACTGCTATTGTCCATACTAGCATCCCGTACACAGCCTTTTTCAATAATTTTTCAGTAATTCCAACTTCTTGTTTCATCTTTCTTATAATTCTTATTCTGTTTATGTTTATTCATCCTTTGCCGGATACAGGATCCTCGCAGTATTATCTTGATACTGCCGCCCCTGATACCTAAGACAGCGACACTGGCGGCTTTTTGAAGCAGAACAGGAGTATCTGTTCAAAAAAAAGCAGTGTCAGCGGATAATTAACATTTATATATTTGCTGTTTCATCCATGAAGCAAATAATTGATACCGTTGAAGTTCCGATTGTTTACAGACAAAAAAAATAAACAGAGAAATTAAATCCCTGTTCTCTTTTTCGTTCAGGTATAAACCCGCTCAACGACAACAACAATTTCTCCCTCGGAATAAATTCTACTAAATAGTAAAACCTCATAAAATGAGAGTTACCCAAAAATGATAAGGGCGCTGTATTTCACCTGTAAGATTGTGAAGCAATTGTCATTTTTTTATAAATAAAAAGATCATCAGGCCTTGAAATTACTGCTAAAACTGCACTGTTAGAATATTCTTCATCTTTCATCAGCCAGGAAATGAAAAGGCTCCAAGATAATAAATGAAATGAAAAATGAAATAAAATGATTAACAGGATATTAAGTACTGCAGAAAATGCCGGTTCTGTACTATTCTGTCAAGGAAAAGCTGGAGATTTCAGCAAAGTTCCCACTAAAAAAAATAAAAAAATAAAAAAGTAAAAAAGTAAAAAAACAAAGAAACAAAGAAACAAAGAAACAAAGAAACAAAGAAACAAATACCACCTCCCGGTGGTATTTGTTTTCTGCCGCTAACTGCAGGCATCATATCAATCGACCTGTAAAAAACATCAACTCAGCTGATTCTACTTATTACTATCATCTGCGGTGTTGTACGGCCTTACCGGCTTTACATCTGGTCTGACTTTTCTACCATCTCCGGAAGACTTTTTTCCGGCCCCTCCCCGGTCTGATTTCCTCTTATCTTCAGCGTCGGCTTTATTTTTTTTACGACGTTCCACCCAGCGCTGAAAGAAGCCGTCTCTATTTTCTTCTGCTTCTTTTTTCCATTTAGGTGTTTTCTTTACCGGAGTACTCCCGAAAGCAGCATTTTTAGATTCACTGGAAACTGCAGACTGTTTAACATCTACAACAGATTTGTTATTCTTAATTCCAGCAGCTTCGGTTCCACCTTTTTGAGAATCTGGCAGTTCAAATCTTGATATACTCTTTTCTGTAGCTGTAGCCAGGGTATCCAGAGTCTGACTTGATATTGCCAGTGCCTCAATCTGAATCTGATTCTCGTTGGAAATATCACTGATACGCTGAACGTTCGCAGAAATGCTTTCGGATGTTTTCATCTGCTCCTGTACAGAGTCGGAAACAACAGTAGTCATTTCTGTCATCTTAGCAATCGCCGTCTTGATGGCATCCATGGCGTTACTTGCCTCTACAGACTTCTCCTGAGTTTCAATCATTTCACTCAGACTGTTCTCAGTACTCTGAACAGCTTCATTTACTGACTTCTGCAGTTCCTCGATCATTTTTCTGATCTCATTGGCACTTCCGGAAGTAGTATTGGCAAGACTGCGCACTTCGTCGGCAACAACAGCGAAACCGCGACCGTATTCACCGGCTCTGGCTGCTTCAATTGCAGCGTTCAAAGCCAGAAGATTGGTCTGTTCAGCAACACCTTTGATTATTTCAATAATCTTGGCAATATTATCACTCAGGTTACTTACTCTCTTAACTATGGCATTGTTCGCCTGAATCTTCTCTGAAAGCAGATTAGTCTTGGCCACGGTATTGTTCATTATCTTCTGAGAAGTGTTGGCCTTAGCCTCAACTTCACGCATTTCATTAAGGAAAAGACTGATTACATTAGAAACGTCATTGATATTGCTCAGCATTTCATTTATAGAGTTGGCAACATTCAAGGTTTCATTACGCTGCTCATTAATGGCATTCTTGGATATATCCGCAGCCACGAGATTATCCGTTGATGCCAGTTTGAGACGCTTGGCTGTTTCAGACACCTTGGTTAAAACGTCACTTGTAGCAACCGTCAGACGGTTCAGATTTCTTATAATAATACCGAACTCATTACTCAACCCGGTATTCTGGATATTAACCATATCCCCCTTGGCCATGGCATCGATTCGGTTAAGAATGATTTCCATCGGAGACTTGATACTTCTTCTAAGAAGCAGCAGAACAAAAACAGTCACTAAAATAGAAACAACCATAGTGATCAGAACCATGTAAATTGAAAATCTGTACTTCTCCTCAGCCTGATTCTTTGACAAAACAAGATCATCATTGACAATATTCTGAATCATGACAATCTGGTATTTAATGGTTCCAATCTGATCCCTTACCTGGTTAATGTAGTTGTACAGTTCATCACGCTTCTGCAACATCTCCTTATGCTTATTGACTACACCGTTTTTGTCAGTCAGAGCAAAACGGAAATTGGACACCATTACACCGATTTCATTTTCTGCTTCCGGCATTTCCTGATATAAAGTATCCACCCAGTTGTCATAATCACCAATGCTGTCATTAATGAACTTCTGAAATGACTCAACCTGTTCCACGTTATCTGAATAAAGTGATTCTGTAGCCTTTCTCTCAATTCGGGACTGGGATGTGAGCACATTAAGCATAACGTTATCCACGAAATCATCAGGCACCTTGGTCTTCAGTTCATAGAGAATCTGACGGAATACAGGCAGCCAGGCGATAAAATCACTTTGTGCCTTATGCAGTTTTGCCCTTATCTCCAGATTGCTTTTTTTACTATCAGGAATTTTTTCTATGTTAACCAGATAATCACGTGATTTTTCTGCCACAACAGACATTCTGCCCATGAGACTTTCGTTGTCGCGTGACATATTTATGAATGCCGCAAGACTTTCTTCAAAATCTTTTCTGAGGCTATCAAGAATCTTTCTCTGCTCCTCAAGATTTTCAACATTCGTCGTATTAACCACGTCATAAACTTTAACACTGAGTGAAAGTAATTTATTTTCTATTTCCTGAGCTTTATTATGAAGATGGATATTCGTGTTCAGAATGGTATTTATTGAATTATTTACGGTTCTTACATTGTACAGACTGAGACTGCAGATTATGGAAATAATCAGAATAAAAGAGGCGAAACCGAGATATACACCATTAATAACAGACTTTTTGACTACAGCAGACATCCCCAGCGTAATTAGACTGAGCCAGTACTTTTTCAACAGGTGGCATGTCGACCTGCTGTATTCCATAAAAACCTGCTTCTTATTCATAATTTACTTATTCCAACCAATCATCAAACAAGCAAATAACCGACGACATTTATGTATACCTTATCCGGTATATCACATTATCAGTCAAATCCTTATAAACAACAGTTTATAATACAAATATCATTGTCTGTGATATTTCACTCAACCTGAGAATATCAAGTAAACCGACTGCATTCATTTCTGCCAGTAAAACATCAACCTGACAACAGTGTCCTGAGATTCTCATCCCATCTAGATATATAATATATTTTTTTCAGCTTAAAAAAATGCGACAATATCTAAAATTCAAGAGAATACAGGCGTAAAAAACCATTTAGATATTACTTTTCTCTAGAAGTGGAAATTCTTTACACCTAAATCTCCGGTTTTGAATACCGTAAAATAAATTTTCCTGTATTTTTTATTATTCATTTTCCAGACATTCACAAGCAAACATTTCAACATCTGTTACTGCTTATAATCAGCCGTGCCGTCATCCCCGTCATAATAATCGTCACTTTCATAAACCTTGAAAATACTTACCTGACGCATCATCTGCTCAGCTCCATCTGAGAGAGATCTGTACGCTGCATTGCACTTATCCATATCATGGGCAATCTCCTGAGCACTGAGACGTATCTTGTCAACCCCTTCCTGGATCTCAGCAAATGATTCTTCCTGTACGGCGGTTGAATGAGCGATTTTTGTGGATCTTTCAGAAATATTCTCCATATTGCGGTTAATCTCATTGAGCTTATCCACGATTGAATCAACGCGAGATATGGTATCACTGCAGCTCAAAGCACTCTTTTTCATCATATCAACAGCATTAGCAGTCCGGTCTTTAAAAGTAAGTGTAGTTGTTTCAATTTCCTCGATTGATTCCTTAGTTCTGGATGACAGTGCCCTGACTTCATCAGCAACAACTGCAAACCCTCTGCCGTGCTCCCCCGCACGGGCGGCTTCAATGGCGGCATTCAAAGCAAGAAGATTGGTCTGCTCGGCAATATCCCTGATTGTCTCGACAACGGAAACTACCTCAATAGTAAGATCATTCAGGTCTTTGATAGCCTCAAGAGTCATATCAATCTCATTATTCAGAACATATACAGATTCCTTGGCACCATTGGCTATCTGCACACTTTCATTGGAGAGATTGTATACAGATCCAACCTTATTTGCAGTATCCATGGTATTTTTGGAGATTTCATTGGTTGCCACATGCATATCCTTCATGGAATTAGCAAAATCAGAAGCTACAAACTCTTGATTCTTGATTTCCTCGTCAACACTCTCCACTATTTCGTTGCATGATTTTACACGTTCCAAAACTACACTGCACATTTCCTTTGCATAGCTGATAATTCTTGACTGTTCATCTAGAAATTCATTAACGTTATATGACATCTCACCGATTTCATCACTGCTGTTGCAACAGACACGCGCAGTAAAATCATGGTACTTGTTCATATTCATCACGACTTTGGACACCGAACGGATCGGAACAGAGACAAATTTATTGGTGCATACTCTTACAGTCACAAAAATAAAGATGAAGATAATAAACATCACACAGTATTCAATGGTAAGGGTTGTGTTCAATCCATGCAGAACCTTGTCTTTGTCAAGATATATAATCAGTTTCCAGTTGGTACCATTTATGGTACGCCCCAGAACCATTCTGTTTTTACCATTGGTATTTACATATTCACTGAAACCTTCAGACGAATGCTCAATAATATGTTTAACAAACCCCGAAGTATATACAGGATCAATAACTGATACATCAGATCCATGACGTGATTTATCACGCCAGCTGATAATTCTGTTTGAAGAGTCAAGCAGCAGCATATTGCCTTCATAAGGAAGAACCACCTCATCTGTGGACGTTGGAATATCATCTATCCCGACATCCATACCGATAACACCGTTCTTCCTTTTCAGAAGCCAGGAAACAACCCATTTATCTACGGTTTCATCGTATTCCATCTCATCGAATTGAACGTATTCTTGAGCTTCCTTAAACCAATCTTGTTCTAAAGGGTTATACGGAGGATCATCGTATTCCCCTTTAGCAAACTCCTCATCAGTCTGATCGTTTGAGTAGATCTTCCCGTTATTAAAGGCGTAGTAAAAATCAACCTTGTTAGCCTTGGAAATTGCCAGCATGAAATTTCTGTCAATGAGGATACTGTCGTCAAGCCGTCCCAGGTTTTCCAGCACAGAGGCCTTTTCGACCACCCACGCATCCATTTGATTTGTATGCGTAGAAAGAGATGATTCAACCAGAGAATACGCCTCATTTATCGTACGATCCTTCTCAAAAAAAATATTGTAGCTGACAAGTGTCAGAAAAAACACCGCAGCAGGAGCGAAAGCTAACACAAATACTTTTGAGCGTATGGATTTCAGCATAAAACCACCTGAACTTCATCTGAATCAACAGTTTCGTAATAACCATCTGGATACATCACTTGGCCTGTGTTCCATTCATTCACATCAGTAGCATAAATCTCTTTCTCCACCAGACCAGCCTCATATAACCGGTACTTTACATCCCTGACACCGTAAAGGATAAATCCAAAAAGAATTAACAGAATTTTTATCTTTCAGGCTTTTATCTATAGTCAGTCCGACAGAAAAAAAATGATGCGCTCTGACTGGAAAAAAACATGATATACAGCAACTATTGCCTGACCATCTCAAAAAAAGAATAATCTTGCAACGTAATATGTATATAAGCAACGTAATATGTATATAAGCTACATAAATAAGAATTGATGTATATAAAAATATCAATACCTATATATCATTCTACTTTCGATTGCCACATTCATCTATTTTTAAGTTATTTTTGTCTTATAAAAGTGTTTGCTGCTCAAATTTTATGGCTGATAAACGCTAACTTATATATTTTTTATACTTTTTAGCGTTTGAAAAGAATTTTATTACCATACGTTATGATAATAATAAAAACTAAAAGGCACAGAATCTTCGTCCGTGCCTTTTTAGGTATAAAAAAACAATATTTCTAATTTTCAAAAAGGAAATGCAGAAATTAACTCAGTCTTGCTTTAATTTTAGCTTCCAGCTTGGAAACATCCTTCAAAATATCCTTAATAGCTTTCTGATAGTAGGATTCAATGTTTTCCTGAACCTCCTTCTGCTGAAGGAAAGAGTAGAATTCTGAGCCGTATCCCTTATTGGCGAACATCTTTTTGAAATTGATGTCTGCTTCTTCAAAAGAGCTCTTTATTTCAGGGAACAGTGTACCGTTTTCATTAACAACATTCATGTATGCTTCATGAGTTTTTTGAATTCTTTCAACAATCTCTGTCATTTCAGTACTTGAACTGCACATAAACATATCTTCAACTGCTGTTTCATATGCCCCTCTTGCACTGGTAATCTGAACGTACTTCACTTCCTCTTCAGGAGTAAAATCACGTTTGCTGACCAGAAGTTCCGTCTCATTAAGACTCTTGAAAACATTTCTTAAAACATCCGGACCGTCTCTATAATTATTGTACTTTGCAACCAGTTCATTTTGATTATTGGCATAGTCCTCACACTTCAGCAGCAATTCTCGAACTGCAGCAGTGATAGCAGTGACATCATCACCAAAAGGCGCATTGGCATTATCCTCAAGCACTTTTATGGCAAAACTTAATTCTTCACGACTACGCCATAATTCATCACGGTTAATCAGAAAATCCTCGCGATTCTTTGTGTTTGTCATGAGGAGCATTGAATAATTAAAACGATATAAAACCGCCTTCAGTTCCTTTACTTCAATTGACCTGACTAAATAAGGAATAGAAGACGCTGTAAGCTGAACTTCATTGTCTGCATAAACACTGGCAGAGTATGTCGCAGTTCCCAGAGCAACAACACCGGCAACGGCTAGACATAAATAATTCTTACGAAATTTAGCTAAAATTTTCATTATACAATCACCTAAAACTAATATCCTTGAATTCTGTCTTTCATTTCCAACTAATGTTTGTAATACTGTTCTTTATTCTTTTTTATAATAATTAAATCGTGCATATACTAATTTATTTATTATACTTTCGCCATATTTCTCTCATAGGATTCTGACATTATTCACGAATAATTCCAATACATTTAAATTACAGTTAAACAACCTAACTATTCGCACAACAATTAGAGTTTAAATGTTGTTTATTGTCAGCTGGTCATGGTAAAAAAAAACATTCGCTATCATCCTACGTCCTGAGTTTTATTCTTAAAACCAGGAACGGTATCCGGTTAAACAGACTGCATTATGACATTTCTTATAACAATGGTTATATATCCCGAAAAAACCATCTCCGTGTATCACTGACACAGGAGTCGATACGGGGTTAACATTACCGCCAGGATCTGTAAAAAATAATTTACTGAAGGATCCCTGAAAATCATCTGCTGCAACAGGCATCATTTGTTTTTTTTATTATTACCGCAGAACGGAAAATTCAAAAAACTACCTGACTCTGTACATGTGACCTGCTAAGCGGATAGATAAAATATGGTTATCAGCCTCGAATATCTTGAGACGGATAATTGAGATGGTTAGAAAGAATTATGATTGCCTTAAAAACAAATCAAATGTATAAAGGCATCTATGAATTCCATTTAATGTTTTTCACACCAAACTTAAAAATCAGTCTTAATATTATTATTTATTTGAATTATTATGTTTCGTGGGATATTCGAAAACTTTAAAGTGATATTAACTAAACACTAATCAACCAATGACATGACCTGAATCATGTTTTCTTCACGCAAATGATTATAGTGTTCAATTACTTAAAATCAGATATTTATATCTCTACAGATCTTTTTTTTGTGATATATAACAATTTTTCCGTACGTTTTTTCAAGATTAAAAATCAAATACTTGCATACATATCCTTTATATCTGAATTACAGAGCCTGCTCGACCATAAATGATTTTGATACATCTTTAAATGTATTAAAGGTTGAAATTTTTCTACAGTCTCAGGTTTTTCACCTTGAATTACTGAAAAAGCTTAACCGGTAAGGTTCCGGTTCTGCACTGCTGAATTTATGTACCTTGCGTTAATGTTGAGTTAAAAAATGGAAATAAATTAAAGGTAAAAGGCAAAAACAACGATAGATACGTTTCTATAAATACAATAAAACACGAAGAATCAGTACTATTCTCCGTGTTTACTTTATTTTTCGTCAGCGTACTACGGTCGCATCAGATTACAACCGCACCACCGGTATGTACTATGGTAAAGGCTGATAAATTTCAAAGTGAGCCTGCGGATGGGCACATGCAGGACATACTTCAGGAGCTTCGGGGCCCTCGTGGATATATCCGCAGTTACGGCATCTCCATATATGAGTCTCCCCTCTTTTGAACACCTTCCCCTCCATCAGGTTGTTATAGAGAGTAACATAGCGTTCCTCGTGACCTTTCTCAGCTACAGCAATAGCCTCAAAGATTTTGGCTATTTCCGAAAAACCTTCCTCTCTCGCAACAACTGCAAAAGACGGATACATATGTGTCCATTCCTCATTTTCACCGCCTGCAGCAGCTTTGAGATTATCAAGAGTAGAACCGATAACACCGGCATTATAGCTATTGGTTATTTCGACCTGGCCGCCTTCAAGCATCTTATAAAGACGCTTTGCATGTTCCTTTTCCTGATTTGCAGTTTCTTCAAAAATCGCACTTATCTGCACCAGCCCTTCTTTTCTGGCCACGCCTGCATAATATGTATACAAATTTCTAGCCTGAGATTCGCCGGCAAAAGCCTTCAGAATATTTTTCTCAGTCTGTGTTCCTTTAATACTTGACATTATTCCTCCGAGTTACGTATAGATAAAAGAATCCGTTCATCGCTTACAACGTTCATAACTGGTTCCAATAAGCTCCGCATTAACGGTATTAGGAGAACCGGTTAATAACGATCTTCACACAGCACAATTCCGGACGTTACATTAATGAAGCACTGATAAAACATCGCGTGCTCCATACGCCTTTCCTTCTATGGTATAAACACTTTAACCTATTTGTTTCATCATGTATATAGAATTTATTTTAAAAAAATGAATTTGTGTCAGACGGCATGTTTTTTGGTCACCGGCTCATAAGCAGAAACATAAAGAAAAGGAAAGAAAAGGAATGACATCCGTATAAAGTCATGCGGTATGACAAAAATAGTAAATCGTAACAAATCCATTTTTCCGCACAAATACACTAGGAAACAGCAACTTCTTGCAACATAACGACTGTTTTTTAAGCGTTTTAATCAAAAAATAAACAAAACAACTCTTTTTCTTACAATTCATTAAAAAAAACTTGACCTGCTCTAATCCAGATGTATAATGAGCACATCTTTTGGAACGGCGATTAGCGCAGCCCGGTAGCGCATCTGGTTTGGGACCAGAGGGTCGCAGGTTCGAACCCTGCATCGCCGACCATCTCAAAAATTTCTTTATTTAAATCTTTCAAACTTTTTTAGTTAATTTTTAGTATTAGGTCTTACAACATGAATTTTAGCATATAGCAAACTCTTTTGGTTGCTGGCTAGAATTCATGTGTTATAATCCGCACGAATTAAAAGTAGTCTTTATGTTTTAGGAGGAAAAATTGGTCATCAAGATATCTGATAATGACAATTTTTTCTGATAATGACAATTTTTCTTCAAAACATCATACTGAAGAATTGACGATAGATGAACGTCAAGAATTCATTACAACCATTAAAAACTTAACTCAAAGTCTTTCTAATCTAGAACGTACCACTCAAGAACAAACTAAGGCCTATCAAGACCAAGCTGAGTCTTATCAAGAGCAGATAAAGAATTTAACAGATCAGGTTCTGAAAATTTCCGAACAGTTACAGGCCGTGCTAGCGAAATTAGAACGTGCTGAATCCAAGAACAAAGAGAAAGACGATTTAATCAAACGCCTAAAAGTTATGTGCCGTAATGGTCAGCTTGATAACGATGAGTTAAAAAGACTGCTGTTTCAAGGTGGACAGGAGAAATTAAGGGACAAAGAAGCTGTTTCCCAAAATACGTCGGCAAGCAAAGCTAAAAAAGAAGATGATGCTTCTGATAAAGCTCCCGTCAAAAGAAACAGAAAAACGAATAAGGAACGATTAGTCGACAATCACAAGCAAAAGCAGCGTTACCTTGATGCTCACGGGAATATT
>OMYE01000142.1 GCA_900315145.1 uncultured Pseudomonadota bacterium
AATTCACCGAGTTCAAAGAGAGTTTAGCACAGCTAGATAAGGGCTTGAAGTCGGTAACGGCTATGCTTAACAAGCATGGTGAAGCCAATGTTTATTTTGGAGTATCAGACAATGGTGATGTAATCGGTATGGATATTGGCAAAGATACTCTTATGAATATCAGGAATCGTATTCGGGATAGAGTTGAACCCAGAATATATGCCGATATCAAGGATTACACAGACGATAATGGCAAAAAATATATAAAAGTATCTGCAAAGGGTACAGACATACCATATTCATATGATGGCAGATATTATGTTCGTAATGTATCTGCTGATGAGCAGGCTTCAAATGATATTTTAAGAAAAATGCTGGCTTCATCGGATGCGGATATCATCCGGCAGAAGGTGGCACCTACACAGCAGCTGACATTCAGATCCTTTTTTGCTATCCTCTCCGGCTTAGGGATTCATCCAAAGGATTCGGATGAGTTTTACAGTAATTACGGTCTTTTAAATCGCGAGAATGAATATAATATAAATGCCTATCTTATGTCTGATGAGAATGATGTTTCGATAAAAGTTGTGGTCTTTGAGGGCAATAACAAAAGTGTCATGTCAAAGAGGACTGAGTATGGTAAAAAGTGTTTGCTGATGTCTATTTCAGAAGTGTTGGAGTATTTCAGTTCTATCAATTCAACTCATGTGGATGTAAGTGGTTCTCAAAGAAAAGAACAGACAAGAAAAGAACAGACATTATTTGATTTTCCGAGTCTTAGGGAAGCATGGATTAATGCCTGCTTACACAATGATTGGAATGAAGGCATAGCTCCATCTGTATATATGTTTGATGACAGAATTGAGATAGTATCGTATGGTGGGTTGCCATATTCACTGTCTCGGGAGGGATTTTTCAAAGGAACAAGCGTGCCGGTGAATAAGAGTCTGCTTATGATATTTATGGCATCAAAGTATGCGGAACAAAGCGGACACGGCGTACCTACAATAGTTGAAAAATATGGACGGGAAGTCTTTTCTTTTGATGATGGAATGATCAAGGTATCCATCCCCTTGTCATATGACCGTGAAGAAGTGACAGAGCGGAAAAATAGGGTTTCCTTGAGAAAAGGTTTAACCAAAAATCAAGAACAGGTTTTAGATTATTTGAAAAATAATCCTATGGCAACTCTGCAGGAAGCAGCTTCCGGTTGTGAACTGAGTCTTGGCGGTGTAAAGAAAATATGCTCAAAGCTGCAGGAAATAGGCGTGTTGGGAAGGGAAGGCTCGAAAAGAGACGGACGCTGGATCGTAAAGTAGACTTTGAATAGACTTTAAGTAGACTTTGAAATTCAAAACTACGAAATCTTTATGACATTTTCTTTTACCATCATTGATACGACACTTACATAGTTTTCTTAACGAATTATTAAGAAAACAGTGACCTTGACCGATAAAACAATTATAACTGATAAAGCTAAGGATAGCATCTGTAATCAAGGGATTTATAAATACCTGTTTGCAGGTGCTTTTTATATGGCTTGATGAGTAATAGTATCAATGTGCGAGGTGGAAATCGCCTCAATATCAAGCGTTTATCATCTTTGGACTTACCAATATGTCGATTGAAGTCTCAACCCTGAAAAAATTATGAACATATCATCTATTCAGTTACCATCAGATATAACTTGATCGGTATCTTAGTCGGTATCTTAGTCGGAGACTTAGTCGGTGACTTAGTCGGTGACTTGGTCGGTTTATACCGATCAAGTTATTTTTTCAACCTGTATTTCTGGTTCCTGCTATTAGGCTTGTCCGGAATTGTCATTTCTATAACGCCGTGACTGAGTGCAGGATTTAGATAGTTCTGTCTGAAGGTAGGTCTGTGAGATAATCCAAGACGCTTCATAATTTCAGTGGCTGAAAGAGTATCTTTTCCTATAGCCTCTCGCAGTGTATCAACCAAAGGATCTTTTTGCTCCTCCACTTCATCGTTTCCGACAACAGTAGTATTCTGCAAAGTGTCCAGGATGACCTGCAATAAAAATTCTACAAAAGCACTGCTGTCAGCATCTCTGTCTGATTTGCCAAGAGCTTTATAATATTCTTCCTGTCGTGATCTTATCAGGTCTTCGACAGGCAACCAATAGAATATTTCATTCCAACGCCCGAGCAGCAGGCTGTGCCACATTCTTCCCACGCGCCCGTTTCCATCAGCAAACGGATGAATAAACTCAAACTCATAATGGAAGATTGCACTTCGTATAAGCGGATGAATTTCTGATGCCTTATACCAGCTAAATAAATCCTGAATCTGACCGGGAACCATATTTGCCGGAGGAGCCATGTGAACAAGTGCTTTTCCGTTAAAAACTCCGACTCCGCCACTTCTGAATCTGCCATTTTCAGAAATAAGCTCTTTCATCATGGCTTCATGAGCCTTTAACAGATCATCAACAGAAAAAGGATCTAAAGTCAGCATCATCTCATACGTGGTGTATGCATTTTTAACTTCTTTTATTTCTACCGGATTGCCAAGAATTCTCTTGCCATCAATAATAGCAGTAACCTGCTCTAAAGAGAGAGAATTATGTTCGATGGCTAATGATGAATGAATTGTTCTTATACGGTTCTCTTTTCTTAGATAAGAAGAGAATTTTCCATTAGACAGAATTTTGATCTGTCCTAACTGCTCACAGATGTCGGCTGTTAAATTTGTAATTCTGTCCGTCATGTGAAACGGAGGCCGGTACTTACTCACTGCCTTATCCTTTTATTGGTGTCAAAGTGTTTTCGCCGTAAACGAATCTCCAATGTTCGCTTTTTGCTCTTCAATGTTCGCTTATTCCGGTTCTTTAAATGTTCCACTTATGTGCAATGTCCGGTTATGAAGAGTATGTTTCTCGTTCAGCAGCAGATTCCTCAGAAAAAGTTCCAGGTACTCCGTTGTTTCACAGATGCCGTTTTTCAGATCATTATAGTTAGCCCGTACAATGGCGTTTCTGAAGTACCATGCATTAATGGCAAAAACGTCGTTGGTCATATCAAATCCGAGTGTTCTCATGTACTTGATGAAGAACACTGCTGTTGTTCTGGTGTTGCCCTCTCCGAATACGTGAATCTGCCAAAGTCTCGAAACGAAAACCGCAAGGTGATGGATGATCTCATCCATCGAAAGATTCTTATAGGAAAACTTCTTTTCTAAAGAGAAGTCATAATCCAGCGTCGCACTTAGCTCTGAGGCACTGCCGTATAGGACGGTCGCCCCGTTCAGCACCCATTCCTTTTTTGTGATATTGTAATCGCGGATGCATCCTGCGTGAGAATAGATGCCGGTAAACAGCTTTCGGTGAATGGACAGATACTCGTTCGGAGTAAAACTGAAAGCTCTCTCTGATAAAAGCGAGGCTATTCTGGCTGCAACTTTGTCTGCTTCCTCGGTGCGATATCCCGTGTCACGGACAGAATTTTCTTCGTAATAGTTCTGAAGAAGCTTATTAGCTTCCTCAAAGGAAATCTCGCCCTCGATATTGCGGACAGCAGTACGCATAAGGTAATCAGATGTCTTCAAACCATCAACAGCCTGCAAGCCAATGGCTGTGTGCCAGGCATAGCCCTTGTCTCTCTTGCTTGGCTCTGCTTCTCTGAAGTAGTCTTTGAAAGGATCTTTGTTCATCCTTTACACCCCGTCTCTATGATCTTGTTAGGCAGTTCATTGTAATTAGCCAGATTAACAATATTATTTTTAAGATTATAACAGCAAAGTGTCAAATTTGGATACATCCCATAGGAACTGTATCCGACTGTCGTTATCTTACGCAACTCTTAAAAGCAATCGATAATGAGTCCATGTCAAGTCGGAACGTACAGCGTTCCAATTTGGAAAAAAGGTATAAAACTTACGCATATTATTCAGTATCAGAAACGGTTATGACTATTTAAGTCGGAAATAACAGGTGTTTTTTCCGGCACCTTCTCGCTTTAATTCACCGGATGCAACCATATTTCTGAGAGCACTTTCAATTGAGCTTATACTTAATGAAGGACATTGTTCTCTGATATCCTGTTTTTTAAATCTGCCTATTTTATTATGAGCTGCCATTCTCACCATGTCTAAAGCAGAACGTCTGTTTTCAACAATCGTATATCTGTCTGCAAAATCTCTATAAGCCGAAAGAATCGTGCCAAGCAGGTATTTCACAAACGGAATGGGATCATTTTGTCCTTCATGCCAGCCGTCATGTGATGCAGCAAGAGCATCATAATAAAGATCTCTATATTTGGCTATTTTGGCCTCTAAAGAAATATATTTGCCTACATAAAATCCGCTCCGGTAAAGAAGAAGCGTTGTCAGAAGTCTGCTCATCCTGCCATTACCGTCATTAAAAGGATGGATACACAGGAAATCATGAATAAAAATCGGTATGGCAATTAACGGCTCCAGTTCCATGTTTCCGATAACGCGATTATACTCTTCACAGATACGATCCAGAGCCTCCGGTGTTTCATAAGGTGCAAGAGGAGTAAATAGTGTTTCGGTATGTCCGTCAGGATATGTTGCACTGATATAATTCTGTACCGTTTTGGTTCTTCCCGCTATAGGGTTATTCATGTGACTGTACAGGATTTTGTGCAGTTGCAGAATGTAGTTTCTTGTAATAGGAATTGCATCAAAACTCTCATGGATAATTCCCAAAACATCCCTGTATCCGGCTATTTCCTGTTCATCGCGATTTTTAGGAGTAGTTTTTTCTTCGACAAGCTGTCTGATGCGGGTACTGGTGGTTACTATTCCTTCTATGGCGTTTGACGCTTCTGTACTCTGAATTTTCGCTATGTCTATCAGTTTTTCCAATTCCTGTGGGCGTTGTTTCAGATACATTTCCTGCTTTCCGGCTTCACGATATATATAATTTTTCCTTAAATTATAGTATTAAAAAAGGGAATATAGTAAATACAAGTGAATAAAATAAACTTTACCTAAAACAATGTCTGTTGATTTTCATTTGATAACACACTTTAACATCAAACAAAAGTCAACCGCCATGTAATGCAACATCTCGCCTTTAACATCGAGCATTTTGTTTGATTCCTTCTCGTAGTGAATCATGATGTCCGTTTT
>OMYE01000045.1:0-1690 GCA_900315145.1 uncultured Pseudomonadota bacterium
GAACAGGCGTTTAAATAAATTACACCCGGTCAAAAAAACAGAATAAAAATAAACCTATATTATAAATATTTGAACAATATCAATTTATTCAGATTACACACTTTCCTATAATTTCATTCCTAACGTCACCTTTCTATAACACCCGGGAAACCCAAAGGAATAACCGGCACTGCCTTACCAGGAGACATCCGGCAGGCTCAACTGATAATCGACTGACTGTTCCGGCGGTAACCTGACATAAAAGGACGGCATGCGGGAATGGATCCGGCATATCCCGTATATATTTATTCATTATTATCCGGTCTGACAACAATTCGGAGTATGGATGGCTATATCAATATATTTATTTGAATCAAAAGGAATTCAGGCATATCTCGGCAGGTCAGGAAGACTGGCCGACGTGGTCACTGTAAGTGATGCTCTGGCAAATCTCATTAACGATAATGAGCACAGCGATCTTGCTTTAGTGCTGAACGAAAGCGGATTACTGGAGAAATCAGATTTGCTGGACAGTAACAATGACAATGAATCTAACGACATTCATTTTTTTAGAAAGAAAGGCGGTTCATTTTACTGCTGGAGTGCAGACAGAAACATACTTTGTAAACTGCGTACGGTATGGACACTATATTTTCAGAATACTTTTCCAGGAATGGCATATACCGATTCTCTGGTTACTGACACCAGGGCGGACTGCCAAAAGAATAATGATTTTCATAATCTGCTGAATAAAGCCTTCAGCGAAATGACGGGAAATTTCAACCGTCCGTCTGTGATGCTGCCGGTAGCATCCCCGGTATGTCAGTCAACTCCGAGAACCGGTCAGATAGCCGTAAGAGAGGAACGTTATAAAAACAGGAATGAATACAGAGATCTGACAAAAGAAAGAACTAAGTTCCTGCTCGAAGATCGTCACTGCAACAGGAGATATTTTACTGAATACCTCTATGATAAAACAATTCCTGAAAAAATCCCCCAAGCCTCTTCCGAAAAAACTTCTCAAGAAAACAACGATACGCCTGCTGAATATAGAAATGCATACATACAGAAACTTATAAATTACAGCAGAACAATCACAGATGATACTGCTTCCGCGAGGGATGTGGCGCTTATTCATCTGGACGGTAACGGAGTAGGTCAGACCCTGATGGCACTCAAGACATCTCTCAAAGATAAAGACGGCTCCGTGTATTCAAAGAGGATGAGTAAATTCTCTGAAATACTCGAAAATATAACCGGCGGCGCAGTGAAAGATACCATGGAGGCCATTATCCGCAAAGCAGGTACAAAAGATAATTTCTTTTTCCGCCCTCTGGTTGTCGGAGGTGATGACGTAACTGTCCTTATTGAACCTAGATTCGCTTACGATTTCGTAATTAACTTCTGTAAGAATTTTTACAAGAAATCAAAGGAGGCAATCAATCATAAAGATAATAAAGATGCCATAACACCCATAGCAGACGCTCTCCAGAAAGCCGGAAAGCCGGCATACCTTTCTGCCAGCGGCGGTATCCTCTTCAATAAAATATCCCATCCATTCTACAACAGCTTAAGAATAGTGGAGGGACTTGCCGAAAAAGCCAAGCGTTTAACCAAATATATTCCGGAAAACTCTGACTACACTGAAGAAGATCTTGCAAGACTAAATATGATTATAGGTGATAAGCCGCAGGAAAAACCGGATACAAGA
>OMYE01000045.1:1704-17633 GCA_900315145.1 uncultured Pseudomonadota bacterium
TGGACAGTATTGCCAACAACAGACTTTATTCCGCCGTATCAGTAATGAGAATGTCAGTTGCCTCCACTGTTGATGTAGAAGGACTTATAACCAGCAGCCGGCACAGAAGAATTAGTGACACCGAGTATACAACAGGTGATACTGTTTATTTTGTCAATAATGATGAGTTTGATCCATCCAATCAGCCAGGTGTTTCAGGTGAAAATTCAGGTACAGGAAACAACCATAAATCTGAACAAAATAAAAAACTATCTGCCGATATACAAAATGAACTCAATAAAGTACTGACCCTCGAGGATATCATAGACTTTGTGAACACAAGTAACGACAGAACGAGAGAAATTAATCTCTCCAAGCTTATGGGACGCATAAGAAAAATAACCGGTCACATCATGAACTCCAATCAGATTGAGCTGGAAAGAGAGCTTACCATGCTGCATAAAAATCTGGTCACAGATGAGGATTCCGATACTCTCTACAACGAATTTCTGGCTCTGCTCTCTCGAACCATATTCACCTTTGACCGGTTCAGTTTCCATACCGGCAGCAAGGACGGCGAAGATATTATTATCAGAAAGGTAAACGGAAACAGCCGGCTAAAAGCCACCATTCTCGATGACCTTCTGATTGCCTATCATTTTATAAATGAGGAAAACCAGACCGCCGAATACAGGAAACAAAGAGCAGAAAAATTAAAAGCCTCCAAAGAAAACGACAGTGACGGCCGGCAAAATTCAGGAACCGATGCATAAGGATAAAGCTTAGATGAATAACAGAATAGCAACTTACAGACTGACCATCAGTTTCCTCAGCTACTGGTTTGTCTCAACAGGAAATGAACAGGGAGCCTATGCTGACCAGCTTGCTCTCAAGGATTCAGAAGGTTTTCCGTATATTCCCGGAAAAACCATCAAAGGGGTATTCAGGGAGGCATTCAGGCTTGCCGGAAATTCAGGATGGTTTTCTGATTCAGAAAATGAACATGAGAAAGATAATAATTTCCTCAACGTACTGATTCAGGCCATATTCGGACATGATGGAACAGTATCCGGATTCAGCGAAGATGAACTGCATACCGGGGGACTGATTCATGTCTCCAATGCCGAGCTGCCTGAAAATATCAAAAATCAGATAGGTAACAGCAAGTCTTTTCTTTTCAGAACCATACAGAACACGGCAGTTGACAGAGAAACAGGAACAGCCATGAACAAGAGTCTGCGCACGTCAGAGGTTGTTATTCCGTTTCACCTCTCTACGGAAGTTATTCTTGACGCACCAGGAGATGAAGTAACAGGTATTACCCGCAATGATTTAGATAAAATCGCCGGAATTTTACCGGATGTTGCTTCGATCATTACTGAAATCGGCGGTAAACGTCGCCGCGGTTTCGGTCGCTGTCAGTGCAGAATGGAGAAAATAAATGTCTAGATATTATTATTTCGCCGATATAAAGGATGCAGTATCCCTTAGTGAGAAACACAACTCAGACTATAGTCAGGTATGTCTGGATTATATTCCCGGAAGCGCTATAGCCGGAGCCCTGGCAGCGGTAATGTATCGGGATACCTCAATGCCTCAGGCTGTACTCAATGATCTTTTTCAGAACGGCAGAACCATATTTTCCAACTGCCTGCCGCTTAAAAGTTCTCCGGAAGGAGACAATGATTCCGCAATGGAGGTGGTTCTCCCTGCGCCAAGCTGTCTTCATTATGAAAAAGGACGAAAAGAAGGCGAGACCGACTATATAAATCTTACGTGCGGAGAAATAGGCGAGAAGCAGCTGAAACAGGTACGTGCCGGATACATTAATTCAAAATGTGAAAAGTTTTCCATAAAAAAGAATTCGGTTACTAAAACAGCCATAGACTGTAATACCTACGGTGCTTCCGAAGGCAAGCTCTATAACATGTCATTTATTGAAAAGGGAACGGTTTTCTGGGGATACATTGATCTTCCTGAAACTATTCCGGAAAAAACTTTAACCTCCATAAAGGATTTCCTGAATTCAGAAATCCGCGTAGGAAAAAGCCGTTCCAATGAATTCGGCAGGGTAAAGCTCAGTCTGATGCCGGAAAAAGAAGCTGATAAGATTAAGTCATGGGAAAAACCGGCCGGCAATAAAGGAAAAGATTTATTTATCTGGTGTCTCAGCGACATTGAATTTATTGATACAGAAAACGGTATGTCTACTTATATACCGCAGATATCCAATCTTTGGATTTCCGGAATCACCGGTACCTTCGAGTCGGATTCATCATTTATCCGCACAGCATCAGTGAGACTTTTCAACAGAAAGCGCAATGGTTTTGAAGGAGAAAAATGCCTGGTTAAAAAGGGCAGTATTCTGCATTTCCTGCTGAAAGTACCTCTCACCGATACCCAACTTCAAAAATTGAATGAGCGTGGAATAGGAATATCCCGGCATCAGGGGCTGGGACGGGTTCTGGTCAACCCTTCATGGATAAATAATGAAAATATCCATAGGGGCACTTACCTGTTTAACCATCTGTCATTAACAAAAGACTCAGGGGAAAGCAAAGAAAATAAACAATCCTGTCAGGAGAATGAAGCAAACAACAGCTACGACTATCTCCTCAATTTCATAAAGGGATATGAAAAACATCTCAAATATGAGTCCATGTATACAATCGAAGTTCAGCAGTTAAAGGAAAAAATTGCCGACCTCTATGAAAAAGCCCGGACATTTAATAACAAACTGCAGATTGACTGTTACGGACAGCAGAGAACAGAGTTAGAACCATACGGACCTACTAAAACCCAGTGGGGAATTCTTGTTGAAGCAATACGTACCGGCGGCAGTAAAAATAATAAACTTTCAGATGATAGTAACAAAGAGATATTTAATAGCATAAAAGAAAAGCTCAAAAACGAAAAATACCGTGAATCCTCCAAAAACAGCTGGGATGTCTATTTTTCCTATAACGAGAGGATTAATACAACTTTTGCCAGAGAATTTATGAATATAATCGCAGACGTGATGCTAGAATCCCTCCGTCGCGTCATGGATCAGCTTATGCTCTTCGATCTGGCTTCAGCAGATAAAAGTGACTTTAAAAATTTCAAGAACGGTCAGTAACGGAGGAAAGAACTAAATGAGTATTATTGCATTAACAAGAATAACAATAGAAACAACTTCTCCGTTATCTGTTTATTCCGGTGACAGAAGCATCCTCTCAAACGACGCTCTGTCGAGAGACTGGAACGGTCTCCCGTACATTCCGGCAACCAGTCTCACCGGCGTGTGGCGTTCAATCCTTGAAACGGATTCCGGTAGCTCAGATGTCGATTACTGGTTCGGTGTGTCAAAATCCCGGGATGACTCAGAAAGAATGGCCTCACGTATTATTATATCCGATGCCCGGATGCTGAACTGTCGTTCAATGCTACCGAATGACGGTGAAGGTTCAGGCGTTTTGCTATCAGAGACATATATACATGGAGACCGTCTGCTGGCTAAATTCACTGAAGAACACGACAAGGACTTCGAGAGAATGAACTGCCGTATCAACGGCAGAAAAACAGCCTTAAACAAAGCTCTGCACAAAACAATGACCCTTCCTCGTGGGATACGTTTCTTTTTTAACATAAAAGCGGAACTGGATTCAGAAGAGGACATTGCAAAATACCATAGACTCCTTAAGACTCTCAGTTCATCAGGATTTGCCCTGGGATCTAAAACATCGATAGGTCACGGGAGGTTTAAAATAATCGGTCTCTCATCCGAAAACATCGATCTCGCTGACTACCGTAAAAACACAGCAGAGTTTACAAAAAAAATTACGGAGTTCACCGGATCATGCTCAGTGCCGCTCACAATTCCTAAAGAAATGCAGCCTGATTCTGATGCGGAGTCCCTCTACATAACTCCGGATGGATGGAATTTTGAAATAAGTGCCAAAGGAAGCTGGCGAGCCGGAACCGGTAGAAGATCCGCTTCCAAAGCCCAAACCGCAAGAGGCAGCCGGGCCGGATTACTGGCAGGGGAAACAGTAGATGACAATACCCAGAGATGCTTTACTGACGGCTATGTAAAGTGGGTAGATAATGAATTTGATGCGATTGATTACGAAATTCTAGTACCTGGAAGTACCGTTAAAGGCGTTATTGCCCATCGTACCCTCTACCATTATCTCCGATTGAAGAGGCTTTATGCAGGATGCAATACTGAAGGTGCATCCACCGCCGAAGAAATTGTAGATAATCTTCTTAATAATCAGACATCACCTGAAATTCTAGAGGAATACTGTCAGGTTTTCGGAAGAAATGATCCGCAGAATCCGGACAGAATTCTAGCCGGTTCTCTGAGAATAGGGGACTGCAAAGTTGACTGCTCAGGCATAATCAGCAGAATGCACAACAAGATCGACAGATTCACCGGCGGGGTTATTCCGTCAGCACTGTTCTCCCAGGAAAAGCTTATCAACCCGATAATAAAAATCAACCTGCAGATTAGAAAAGACCGTTTTGAGAAGATAAAGAATTCCGATATTCTTGAAGCTCTTAAACGTACCATCTACGATCTGAAGCACGGATACTTAAACATTTGTGCCGGTTCCGGAAGAGATACCGCGATTTTCACTGAAAAATCTCAGGAGGAACACAAATAATGACTGAAGAAAAAATCGATGTAAAAAAACTATGCAGTATCATCAACAAAACTTTTTCCTACACAGACAGTGATGCAGACAAAACAGTTCGTACTGGAAAAGAGGCTGGAGCCGGCGTTGAATTTAAACAAGGACTGCTTAATATTTTTTCAATCACTGCGGCTGACAATTCAAACTTCGTTTTGAATACACTTCAATGTCTTATGGAGGACGCGGAATCATGGGTAATGTTTACGGATATCATCCGCCTGAATGTTTCATTCAGTGATATACAAAACCGTACTTCCGATGTGCTGGAGGCGGAAATATTCAGTCCAAACCATAATCTTTCAGTAAAAATCAAACGCATCATGGGAGATCAACTTCTCTTTGTTATCTATACCTTGGAAAAAGATAATACTCTGCTTTCAAAGATTAAGGATGAAGCAAAAGGAAGTACAGAACAGGAGGGAACCGGAGGTATAGAGGCTCAATCTACAGAAAAACTGTATTCTTCTGATGATATGACCGTATATACGGAACAGAACGTCTGTCTGCGCCAGGATATCCTCCATCGTGAGAAGAATGAACACGGATTTTTAAAACAGAAGATTAAATACACCCTCTGGTACCACGAGGAAAATAAAACAGAGTCCGATGGTAAAGCGTACGCCACCGGAAAAATGGTGCCGTTTGCCCAGGTTTTCAGCGGATTTACAGAATAGTAGGATACATAAATGGCTCAAGATATAATCGTTCCTTATAATTTTATTCCTCTTTCATCATGGGTTTTTACCCCGGACTGGTCAGAACATACCTATCACGACATCCCGTTCAGCGATGGGATTTCCGGAAAGATTAACTACAAAATAGTCAACAGTACTCCAATATGTGTAGGACACAAATCTAATGATAAACATATTATTTGGGAAAGAAGTCCTTCAGGAGAATTTGTTATCCCTGGAAGTAGTGTCAAAGGATTGCTGAGAACGGCAATGGAAATCGTCTCTTACGGCAGAATGAATACTTTCTTTGACAAAAAGCATTCTCGCCGGCTGGGTATAGAGGAGGTCATGGGACAGGGCAGTGAATATAAAAGACTGCCGATACTGGTTCGTCCTGATAAGGGTGGTGACGGTTCATGGCAATATATGGTAACAAATACAAATGAGAATTTTAAGCCTATGTGCGGCTCTGTGGGAGTAAAAATTCTTGAGAAATTGAACGTAACTGCTAACGACAGTGCAATCACTAAAATCAAAGCTCTGCTGAATTTGTTCAACAAAGAAAATGGTGATAAATGCGAATACATGCCGGTGGTGTATGCCCATATGGAGAATAAATCGGGATATACCAAAAAACAGATGCTGAAAAATACTGGAGACCGAAAAAAGACAGAATGGCTTGAAGTGGAAGATTTTTCTCTTACAAAAGATGACTTCTACAATACGCCGGGAATGTTTTTATTTATGGATAAAAACATCAGCAACGATAACAAAGGAGACACTCAGAAAGTTAATAAATATACTGATTATTTCTTTTACTTCAATGATGGTTCACTGGAAAACGATAACCTGTGGCTGAATTTCGGAGAAGAAGGCAGTCGGATAATAGCAGATCTTAAGAAAAGTCTGCCTCCGGTCAAGGCAGATGATAACGGACAAAAAGATGATAATCTTTTTGATTATTACCGGAAATATATGCATCCGAAAGCAGGTTTTCCAGTATGGTATCTCTATAATGAGCAAAAAGAAAGTGACAGCTGTCTGGGATTCTGCCAGGTCATGCGCAAAAGCTGCAGAAAATCAGTAGGTGAGCTTGTGTCTATGCAGCAGAAATATCCCCGGGAGCAGAAACACGATCTATCCGACACCATCTTCGGATACATCGTTTCTGGAAAAGAGGGAGAATCAAGTAGCGGACGTGTCGGTTTCAGTGATTTGTTTTGTAAATCCGGAGCAAAGATTATTTCTAAAAACTATGTGTTAGGAGAGCCAAAATCATCTTTCTTCCCGGCATATTTAGGAAGATTCAGTGCCAAGAAACCTTATGATGATAATGAATCACTTATAGCAGGACGAAAACTTTATAAAGTAAGAAATAAAATTGCAGAAAGCAATTTAAGTAATGATAATGAAAATATACGCTCAAAGGTTGATCTCGTTGATACAGGTTCAGAATTTACCGGAACAATAACCTTTCATAACCTGAAACCTGAAGAACTTGGAGCTCTGCTATGGGTAATGACTTTCGGAGAGGGCGTTGCTGATAATTCCTGTTACTATCATACTTTAGGGCATGCCAAACCAATGGGAGCAGGTGCAGTTCAGTTTAAACTTAACAGAAACTCAATTGAAATACCAGAGTACATGACAGACGGCAGTAACGTGCTTATAGGTGACGAACGAATCAGTAAAGATGATCTTATTGAAAAGTGTATAAACAGATTTAAACAACTCATGAATCTCAATTATCCTTTCGGCAGGAAAGATCATTTTAATGAATGGGAAAATTCAAAGATAATGCAGCTCTACTTGAAGTACTCAAAAGTAGATACAGATTTTGATGAAAACAAAGTCTATAATCATTTCCCTGCTAAGAAAGATGATCAAGGAAAAAAAGATATTAATGAATTCAATCTTATTAATAAAAAGTACAGATCATCTGGAAAAAACAGTAGCGACTGCGTAGAAATTGATAAATATGAATCAAACAATTACGATTTGAGTATAGCTGATAAACGAAAGGAATTTTTTAAACAACGGCAGGATGAAGAAGCCAGAAAAAAACAGGATGAAGAGAATAGAAAACTGCTTGAGGCTAACAGGGATGAACAATTGAAATCATCTTATGCAAAGTTGAAAGCAATCGACAATTCTGAAAACGCTCCCGAAGAATTCATTAAAACAGTTGTCAATATTCTGGTTATAGAAAAAGCCCTGAAAAAGACTGATAGCGTTCTTAAGCAAGGTTTTGACGATGTATCCAACTTTAACCAGCTGGCAAAAAACTTTATTGTAAAACATCAGCTTTCAGATCAGACTATTGAAGATGTAGTGCAATGCATTAATAATTCTAATGATAAAGACTTCATAAAGTCCATTAAAGATGTCTGTAAAAAACGCAAGGATAAGGACGCTTTCAAAAATCTTGAGAAGATTATGAAAAAACTCTGATTCCGGATTTCTGTCTCCTGGATATCCGCAACTTATACCTGGAGATAACAGACATATTTATTACACGTAATTAATAATATGAAAAAGAATCCCCTGCATTTTTCCTTTATGAAGCAGGGGAACCTTATTTATGTTGCGCTGTCTGCTTAGTTATACTGTTAGATTACGCCTTAGCCGGCTTCATTACATACTTATAGGCAGATTTTTCGCCGAAACGGATTTCCATGAATGGAGCAGGCTTGAATAAACGTAGCTTCCACGGACTTAAAAAGTAAATTTTTCTGTCTTCAGCTGTAGCTTCGGAAGTATCAGTTTCCGGTAACTTGATTGAGTCTCCGGCAATCTTTCTTAATTCGCTCTCCTTTATGGTATAACAGTAACTTGAAAGAACCATTCCTGCGATTTTACATGAAAAGGCGGAATTTTCATCCTTAACAGCACATCTTTTGATACCGTTAAGGAAGCTCTCAATCAGATATGGAGTAACCTCGGCATTTTCAATATCCCTGGTAAGCTCACTGCGTTCCTTGTCACTCAGTTTATGCAGCTTTAGTTTAAGCGGGGTATAACTATTATCTATGACTGTTCGTTTACCTATATTAATTATTCCCCAGGCTACGAGAAAGCTTAAAAATTCTAAAATAATCAGTATAACCAAGGCCGTAACTCGCATATCAAAATAGGTTTCGAAACCTGCAGGATCAATACTGGCAGCCTTTGAATAATCATTATCTGAATAAATAAGCTTGATTTTATCTTCTTTCTTGAGTATGCACGGAACTGAACCTACATTTGCAGTAGCTTTATTTTCGGTGGTTATACCTTAAATTTCAACGTCAGCATTACATCCGAGTTCATATCTGCCGTAATTACGGGCGATATTAAACACCTTACCGGTTCCCACGGTATAACCACCTGTATATACCTTTATAAGCTTAGGTAATCCGTCTACCTGACATAAGAAGAAGCAAGTCAGTTCAGAAAACTCTGATGACACGTCTTCACCCTATAAAATTTTGCTATCCTGTTTACCTGTTTATAGGACAAGTTTAGTTCTTTTAAAGCTTCTGCATTTAACTGATGTCTACTCAGACTTAGAATCATTTCCCAAAAGCTTGTTTAATTTTTTCTCTAATAGCGGTATTTTTCTTCTGTACTCAGAAAGCTGTTTTTGCAACAATTTAATTTGATATTTCTTATAATCTTTTTGAATTGTTTCAAAATCCTTCTGCCAGTATTCAAACTTTTCCTGAATGATTTTCAAATTATTTCTTTCTAATTTATGGCTATCCGTAATATCATTCACATACTCAGTCACCTGACTTATGGATTTTTTATCAATATCAGCGAAAGATTCCAGAGTCCTGTTATAATAATCAAGATTTTTCTGCAATGTTTCGTGACACCGCTTTACACTCTCTTCCAATTCTCTATATCTTTTACAGAATTTATCACACATCATCCAATTATAAGCGTTGCCTTTGCCGGGATGTTGTATTTCAACAAGTAGCTCTGCCAGTTTCCAGGCTTTATTAAGCAGTTTTGCGGCTAAAGTTGTTAACTTTTTATTGATGCCCAAACTCTTTTCAGCCATACGAATAGTGTTCTTTATTACATCATAGATCACTTTTTTTTCATCTTCCTTCAGCGTAGAAGAAGCAACATTATTAGTTTCCGTTTGAATTTCAGTTTTATCATCAGTTTTGCTATCAGTTTTACTATCATCCATAAATGTGCCTTTGTCTGTTACATTTTATACATTCAGCCGATATTCCAAATTACCATGATTGCTTTATGAGACATCGTTTTCTAATAAATCGGCTGTTTTTACGTTTTTACAAGAAGTTCAACTTTATCCTGAAATCCACAGTAATTTTATTTTCAGTCAAAAAGCAGATTTTCTCTCTTTCTGACTCCATCCTCCAACCGGATTTTGCGGAATAAAACCTTAATCCGCAAAATTCAGGCGGATAATCCGGTTAATAATCCAGCATTATGCAGGCATCATTGTCACGCATGAGGATTTCTGCGGCCTTGTCAGCGAATTCTCTGGTTAAACCATCTATTCTACGGGCCGGATTAAATGTCGTCTTTTCAAGCTCAGCTATTTCCTCATCTGAAAGTAAGGTAGTTGTGGTAACCACATTCTGTCGTAAGTATCCCCATGTCCAAAAGGTATCATCATCCAGAATTACAAATGATTTAATTTCCGGATGACTGAAAAGCCAGGATCTGATCTCTAATGGTCTGGTTATACTGCCATTCAAATCACCGTCCGGAGTTAAACCTGAGATATAGATATTCTCTCTCTGCAACAGCTTCAGAAATTCATCGAAAATTTCCTCTCTGTAAAAGCTGTAGCGGTGAATACGTTTTATAAAAGCATCTCTCCAGGAACTCGTCAGGATGATTTTTGCATTTGTTTTCCTTACAAGACGGGAAAGTTCCTTCACCATGCCTTCGTTAAAATATTCATGTTCACTGTTTCCATTATAACAATCATGGTTAAGCACACCGTCAATATCAAGAAATATAATCCTATCATCATAAAATTTAGGATCAATTTTTTCATAATCCCGACGAACATAGCAATACTCACTATCAGCATTAAAAAGAAGGTAATAAGCTCGCTGATAGTTAAGATTTAGAATTACACCTTCATCCTCAGGAACCATAGAATTTTTTTCGAATACATCTGAATAGTCATTGGCGCTTATAAGCAGGAAACGAGGTTTCAGGTTGGCACTGTACCAGTAGCTTGCACCTTTATACTCGACATATTCATCATGAGGTGTGTGATCCCGAATATAATTGATATCACTTATCAGCTTATCTCTCGAAACGAAATTCAGCACACCCTGTACTCTGGATATCATTCCATCATATGAACCGGTGTCTAACGATTTACAATAAGGTCTGCATTTCTGAAGACACTTTACAATAAGTTCCTTTTCCTCATCAGTAAAATCAGTTCCTGTAATGAGGTACACATCCAGCTCTTCTTCCCAGGTATTCTTGTAAAGGTAGAGCATATACCGGAGAAACTCATAGTTATCAATAAAGGTCTTAATAAAATGATTAACAAAAGGAGGATAAAATTCCAGCCTACATTCCGGATTCTGACATTCAAGGATCCTTTCTCTCTCTTTAACATACTCATCGTAATCAGCAAGATGTTCAGTAAGAGACGCTCTGAAATCCGTACTTATAAACGAACTGAAATCGTAGAACAGCAGAAATTTGTCTTTGCTAACCCCCCGACTATCTCTTCTATCATAAGTAGGAGTGTAAAGATTAGGGTTTTTTTGAATCCACTCAGTTTTCATTTTTACTCCAATAGTAATTAATCAACCAACATATTTATCAATAATCTACAACACATATGATATACGATAATTATCAATGATTTACTACATATATGATATACATGATATATAATAATAATCAATTATATCCTTACTGATTGTTTAAAAACAACAATTATGTTATTTTTTTACCATGTTAAATCATCAGATAATCATTTATAAAAAAATGTAACATATCATCAAGGTATAAATACCGGATATGACAGTCTTAGTTGTTTTTACATAAGTGACAGGAGTGAAAGGCTTATTTTTCTCAAATTTTTCTCAAGTGCGCAATATCTATTCAATAAGACATCCGGATGACACTTCATATATCGCGGGAGCATTGAATAACAATAAAAACACAGCAACACCGCAGTTCAGACGGCACACAGAAGTTATCACGTATATCTGCTAAAAAGACTTACGGAACCTTCTGAAAATCAGGTATAAAAATAATTACCCGCAATTACAAAGAGATTAAGATTGAGATTAAGATTAAGATAGAGATTAAGATTAAGATTAAGATTGATTTTGACATCGATATTAAGGTAAACATACCGGTTGATTCGCCCACGCACTTATTGATAGACGAATCTCGTATCCGCATAGCCAAAAGCACCAGAGATAAACATCAATTACGGGATAAAACCGGCAAAAAACGTCAGTAGGTTCATATTTATCAATACAACAGACAACAAATAATTGCAAACTTTATGCAAATAGGTCATTGTATATAAAATAGTCTGATTTATCTGCCTGCTTATCTTTAAGAATTAAGAAATTGTCCTCTTATATAATTTCTAAAAATATATCTTAACCGCCGGCAGATTAGCACCAGCCGGCAGATTAACTTTAACCTCAAGAATTAAAGCAGTGCAGAATATACCGGACGGCACCGGAAAGTCTAAAAGAAACACAAAAAATAAAGGAAAACGAGACATCACAAATTAAACAGAACCTATATTTACACCGATTATAACTATGTCCGCCTTAAGCATATGGCAGACAATACTTATAAAGTCAGTATGTACGGCTTTATCGTTTTTAATAATCACGGGGGATTATCATGAAATTAACCGGAACCGCCACCTTGGTATTATTAACGTGTCTTTCTCTGCCATATTCAGCATGGGCTGAAGAGAAACAACCTGAGCCATACGGAGAGGATGAGTTTAACGGGATAATCTGTAATAACTCCGGTAACTTTTCAAACGACACCAGACAGCGCATCATTGCCACCCTGAAACAGGGGATCAGACTTCCGGCTGACTGCCGGACAAACAATGCCTTTTCCCAGCTGGTTTTAAGATCAGATAACGCGGATGTAATTATCGCAGCCCTTGAGTCCGGAGCAGATCCTGATTACCGGGCAAAGGATCAGTATTCAGCCCGCATGACAGCGGTTATCACCAAAAAATACGAGGTAGCCGCTCCGCTTATTGAGAATCAGACATTTGATGTTGCGGAAATGACTCCGGGAGATAATCCGCTTCTCGTAGAAGCTCTCTATAACGACGATTTGCGTATCATCCATGCTCTGCTTAAGCAGAACATTAATTCCGATGCCATCGATAAACCGGGTGCAGACGGTAACAGCGCACTGGTTAAAATCGCTAAAAGAGAAATACATTACCGTCCTGAAATTAATGATCTTATTGAAATCTTTAAAAACAAAGGGGCTGATTTCAATCAGCTTTCAGCAGACGGACTGACACTTATTCAGGAAGCCTATACGTATAACAAAGGTCTGGATCTCAATTCCGGACTGGTCACAGCGCTTATAGATGCAGGCGCCAGCATTAATACCACCAACAGTAAAGGTGAATCCACCCTGAACTATATTCTTCATTTTGATATAAGCAGCAACAGCTGGGGATTTAAATTTCTTATAGATTTCAATCCCAATCCTGAGGTCAGGGACAATCTGGGGAACACAGCACTCCTTGCCGTCTATGAGTATATGCAGGGCGCAGGTCAGAAGGAGAGAAACGGTATAGCCGAATATCTCATAAATAACGGTGCTGACGTTAATGCCGTTAACAACCGCGGTGTAAATGTTCTCACAGCTGCCGTCATGGCCGGAGCATACGCCGGACGGAATCAGGAGGTTATAGAACAGATGGTGAAGGCTGGAGCCAAAGCTCAGTCTAAGACTCCTGAGGGGGTAGGACTTCTCTTTTATGCCGGCATGGGCAACTTTTCTGAAAAAGTGACCGATGCGCTCATCGAAGCAGGTGCGGATATTAATGAAAGGGACCAGGAAACCGGATATACACCGCTGATGACAGCCTGTCTCTCGGGAGCAAAGGGTACAGTTATCTCACTTCTTAAAGCCGGAGCCGATGCCACCGTAAAGGATAGTGAAAACAGAACGCCGTTAATGGCTCTTGCCCTCCGCTATCCGGATGAAGTACTGGCCGAGAAGCTTATCAAGGCCGGGGCTGATACCGAAGCCAAGGATATCCGGGGCAAAACGGCTCTTGATTATCTCAGGGAATCAGTATTCCTTAAGGACAGGCAGTGGGAGTCAAAAATTACCAGATTTGAAGCACTTCTTACAAAAAAAGGACGGTAATAAATACAGCATAAAGAAAGCACCTGTTTTCTCATCCATGAGCTGGCGTTACCTGTAGCTCTTGTTTTAAAACAGATAAAATTTAAATATTTAAATATTTATTCATGATAATTTACATAGACGGCAGGGCAGTTAAATGCCATACCGTGAACCGGAAGTACAAAACAAAGGTTATACAAACTGATTTCATCCTTTAAGTACTCTGATACAGGGGGATAAACATATGTCAGACAGCAGACAGATTCGTATTTCACATCGTCAGGATACAACATCCGGCACTGTATTCTCAGACTTCAGGCCGGTAATTAAGAAACACATACTGCTGTGCTCCCTTGTCATCGCAGCAGGAGGCTTTGTCCTCGATCTGCCTTTTCTATCAGATGCTGCAGCTGAAGAGGTAACCGTTGAATCCAAAGGAAAGGATCTTCAGGTAGCCCAGACAAACGCCAGAGTAAATGCCACCAGGGAAATCATGAACTCCATTACCGCTCCTGAGTTTCAGAAAAGTAAGTCAAAGGAGATTCGCAGCAGTATTATCGCCAGACCGGAGAGCTTCACCGGGGAAATTAAAATTCTTGAGCAGAACACCAGTGGCAAAAACATCGTAATTAAAGCCATTGTTGATGTTGATACCATCAAACTTACTGAGGAATTAAAAAAGCTCGGGGCCGAAATTAAAAAACCTGACAGCGTGATTACAGCTGAAAGAAATGCCTCTGTAAAGGCTCTCGCCGACAGAATATTCGGCATTGACGTCACCATGAATCCAAAGAGTGAAATTCTCCCGGCCGTAAATTCAGCAGAACCGGTAAGTGAAACCGTCATTCCCGGGGTATATCTCTCCGTACCAGAAGAAAACACCTTCAGTCCGGGGGATTTTTTTGCGGTAACCTTTAAAAGACCGCTCTACACGGAACTCACCAGGAACATCAAATTCATGGTAACCCCGGCGGATGTTCCGGTTGATCTGAAATCATCTGAGGAAAACAGATCCGGAGAAAACATCTATTCAACTTCAGATAATTTCACCTTTGTCAAAGTTATGGCTCCGGTGAGAAGCGGAAGCTATGAGCTGCGCATATTCAACTCTGATGAAAAGAATAATAAACTTATAGCAAGATACGGCTTTAAAGTAACTGACGAATATCCGGTAGGTTTTTTCCTTGCCCGTGACACCTTTGCTCCAAAAGAACAGTTTTTTGTAAACATGACCGGTATTACCGAGGATATTCAGGGGAAGGTGTTTATTGTAGCAGGTGACGCCGATAATATTCCGCTAAAAGACCAGAAGATCGTCTCCGAGACCAGATATTTCACTGATCTGTATGCTCCAAGAATAGGTTCTGAAATTACCGCACCGGAAACGGAAGGGGATTACTCCATGCTGGTATACAGTGACTGTCTCAACTGTGACTGGATGTCCCTGAATTCCGGAAACCTTGGTCTTCCGGCAGCCAAAATTAAAATACACGTCAGAAAACCGAAGATCCAGGATTCAACTGAACTGCTGATGCCTGCTGAAGTTTATTCCGGTAACCCTGCCAGTCCTCTTATTGTTGTGAACGGTGAGTGGCAGCAGAAAAACAAGACTCTTAAAATATATCCTAAGGGGGCATCTCCAGAAAAACCTCCGCTAATCGAGACCGGAATCTACCAAAGTGAAACCGGATTATACGCAGAAACAGCAGGATATCTTTATGAACCAGGTGAATATGAAGCAGTTCTAACCGGTACAAACGACAATAACGAGACCGTCAATATAGCTACGCACAGTTTCAAAGTTATCCCGTCACCTCATGAAATACCCCGGGTGGAAATGGAACTGGCTTACGATACCATCGAAAGCAATACCGCTCTTCCTATCAAAGTGCAGAATCTCATCGGTGTGAGTGACAGCTCTTTCATTGCCATAATACCGAAAAATACCCCGGATGATGTTACAAAAGTACTTGAGACTTCCGGCGACAACATTCGCTATCTCAACCATGAAAACATCATAAACACTGATTTATCCATTATCGGATACCCTTCTGGAGCATATGAAGTCAGACTTTACAGCGGAAAGAATCCCGGAAGCAGACTTCTGGCGGCAAGATCTATAACCATTATAGGAGATGAAGATCTCGAAGCTTCAACTAAAAAGACGGAACAGTATGTTAAAGATCTCCTGGCAAAGAAAGAAAAAATAGAAAAAGAGAATGCTCTAAGAGAGGAAAAATCAATT
>OMYE01000056.1:0-13488 GCA_900315145.1 uncultured Pseudomonadota bacterium
TCTTAACAATAATAAATAACAGTTTTATGTTCAATTTCTTAAAAAAGATTTATAACAACCGCCTGCTCATTTCCAGGATGATACGAATGAGGTTCTACTACTGTCTTTCTTCCTGTATTCATGGCAGAAAGCATCATCCCGAAGACGCAGAAAAGTTTCAGCAGGAAATAGTAAATAAAATTAAAAGCGGAAAAGGATGCAATGTTGCATTGCTTATGGTTGGAAAAGGTATCGGTGACGCCATTGTACTATCAGGATTTATAGATATCTTAAAACAGCACTCCTGCAAAGTAAGTGTGATTTGCTATGACCGACTGATGAATGTTGTGCCATCGTTTCTTTCCACAGTTGATGAATTTATTCTGGTAGATAAGCACGACTGTGCCCTGAAGTACATGTTTAACAGAAAGAATTTCGATGTTGTTGTTGACTTTTTCGATCCTGATGTCAATTTTGATCATCACAAGCTTAAATTTTTTCTCAAACTTAAATGTCACAACATTATCGGCTTTAATCAGAACAATAACGCACTTAACTTCATTCCGTCACCAGGCATGGAGGACACTGAACGTCATTACTCGAATGTTGTAAAGAATTTCTATGCAAAATCGTACACATATAATGAAACCCAGCCGTTCAGCCACAGAGCTGTAAAAATACTGAATGAATACTTCGGTCTGAACATTCCTTCAGAAAAATACCGTTACCGGCTGGACATTTCCGACAAGACAGACAGTTCTGTTTCAAGCTATATCAGAGAATTAAAGAATAACAGTAGCAAAGAAGGTTGTACTCCTCAGATTATCGTATTCAACGCAACAGCATCTGATAAATACCGCTCTCTGTCACCAGATCTAGTGAACAGAATGTGCGAATATTTTATCAGTTGTACCAATGAATACCGGGTTATCATTATGAACTTCAAACAGGAAGACCTGAAGGTTACCTCACCAAAAATCATATTTAATCCGTTTAAGACTTTTGACGAAGTGATAGCTCTCATCAAATATGCCGATTTTGTAATATCACCGGATACATCAATTGTTCATGTAGGATGCACCTTTGATAAAAATGCCATCTATTTCTACAACAATCGTTTGCTGAACACCGGGCATGAGAACAACGTTGTATGGGGTCCGATAAACAAGAATTATCTGCAGGTATTCTCTGATCAATTTGTCCGTAATGTACACGGTGATGACCTCAGAGAATTAAAATTCAGCATTGTTAAAGATGCTCTGATTAAAATGGAAATAATTTAAAGGTCAGAATAAAACTAGATTTACTCAAACAATCCTTTACTCAGATAACAAAAAGTATCAAACCACGGGCTGTATATTTCCCGTAAGTCCAAGTGCATAAAAAAACCGCCGTACGGCGGTTTTTCTATACATGGATAAAATCCGGAGCAGCATCTAGAACTGCATAAATTCATCGGAAGAGTATGGATCAAACTTAGGATTGATTTCTCTCAAATCGCGAAGAAGTCTTAACTTACGGGTAATTCTTTCAATATCACGCCAACGACTCTTTTTCTCCTTACTTGCTCTGCCTTTAGTACCTGCGGTAGCAACCTTTTCAGATGCGTCAACTGAAGTTAATTCAGTTGTGGTTATTTCACTAGAGATATCGCTCATATAGCACTCCTTTTCTTCCGGATTGGATTTATGCATATGATGACTTAAAACAACTTTACTGGCAATTAAGTTTTATAAAATATGAAAACCTTTTCACGTTTTTGTGTAAGAATGTGATACGCATTAACATTAATATTTATCCTATATCACATTATTTAGAGCACCTAAGGGGGATGTCATCTTTTTTTTCAAAAAATATTGTTTACATTTTAACCAATTAACCAAAAACAACTCTAGCAGTTAAAAATATTTCAGAATAACTGTTCTTAATTTCTGACAACTGGTATTTTCATTACTACAGATTAATTTCCTGTCTTGAATGAACTGAATGTAAAAAATCTATTTTATCTCTGAATTATCTGAAGAAATGATAATCAGGCATTTTCCTCAAAAAAGCCTTCTAGAATAACCACCGCAGACATGGAATCAATTTTCCCCTTGGTCAGTCCACGGTAACCATTATGCTCAAAAAGATGCTCTCTTGCAGATTTTGTTGACAGACGTTCGTCCTTGAAAATAACCTGAACACCAAACTTTGCTGATGTCCGGTTACCGAATTTTTTGGCTTTGTAGGTAACCTCCTGATATGAGCCGTCCATATTAAGAGGTAATCCCACTACCATAATATCCGGCTGCCATTCCTTAAATAGAGACTCCATTTCTTCGGGATCAGGAATTCCGTCTTTAGCCTTAAGAGCCGGAAGCATACTGGCGGTTCTTGTCAACTCCGTACCAACGGCTACACCGATACTGATGGTTCCGAAATCAAAAGCTAGAACTGTTCTTTCCCCTGCCCTTTTTTTTGCCATAATATATTTATCACCTTTGTAATGTTAATGTTCTGATCACCATCTACTTAAAAGTACTCCGCATAAAACACTGTTATTGTGCCTGTATAATCATCTTTGATAAAGTAGAGCTACTTCCGGCGCATTCCACCCTTAGGATAATAACGGAAATCCTTGGAGGCATCGTTAAACCCGTTGATTGAATTGGTTCTTCTGTTCGGACCTATTAGCTGCAGCGGAATTACCGGACTGTAGTTTTTAATGGATTCATAGCAGAATTTTCCTACTAGATCGTAAAGCTTTTCCGGGTCAGCATTGGAAATCATAATAGTATTAAGTTTATTGTTCTTGCGCCATCTCAACAGTTCACCGAGCCTTATGCCCTGAATCTCGGTAAGCTTCTTTTCCGCAATCCCAACTTCATCGATAATCAGCAGCCTGTTGGTCTGTAGCTGCTGACAGAAATCATTGTATTCCTTGGTGTTGTCATAGCCGCTTAATCCCTGAAGTTTACTGTTAATGGTATCCCACTGCATAAATATAAACTCAATGAGATAATCACGCATTACCTTATGAGCAATACTCCCGGCCAGCATGGATTTTCCGACACCATAATCCCCGTAGAGCCACATTAAAGAACCACCGGTATACACCTTGCCGGTGTTGTTATCACGATATCCCTGCTCCTGCAGCTCAAAGGTCTCACACCATCGCTTTGTGTATTCAACAATATTGAAATAGTCCTGACTGTATGACAGATCCATGTTTTCATATTCCCAGTACGGACTGATTTCGCAGTTTTTAGTAAGATATTCGACCCTGTTCTTTCTTTCCCTTTCCTGCAGTTCCTTTAGCTCCCTCATGGCATTATTATCATAGGTCTGCTGAATCTCCTCATAAGTAGATATCTTAGAGCCGGTTGCTTCCTCTAACTGTCTTGCCAGAATCTGAAGTTTATCAGAATCAACGGTTTTTCCTGACAGGGTATCAGTCACCATACCAAATATTTCATCAATAAGTTTTTCTTTTTCACCAGCCATAACATTAAGCTCCTAATATGCAAACCGGTTGTACTAAGTCCGGTGACGATTTATGTACACCTGTGGAACCTGCCCGCATGCAATCCGGCAGTTAATGGATCAAATATCCGCTTACAGGCCTGAATATACTGACAAGTATATCATCCTTCAGTCTTTATTGCCTAAACAATACTCCGATTCATCATTTTTTATCACTGGAAAGAATCAGTCGTTTTTTTGGAAAAAAAAGTGTTTTTTTACATATATCCGCAACAAATATCCTATAATGTCACCAATCACAGTATCAATTTCAAAACCTGTGGTGAGTTTTTCCGCCGGAGCAGGAATCATGATGATAATCTGTCATTCTTCATAATCTCCGCATCAGAAAAACAATGTACACCGGTTAAAAAACACAGTATGAACAAGGGATTTCAATGTCTACATTATCTGCCTTAATAATCACCCATAATGAAGAGAAACATATCGGAGACTGTATCAAATCGTTACAGGACATCGCCGACGAAATCATTCTTCTCGACAGTGCCAGCACGGACAGAACCAAAGAAACAGCCGAAAGTCTCGGGGCTAAAGTATATACAGACACCGACTGGCAGGGATACGGCATTCACCGGCAGAAAACCCAAAAATTCGCCACCTGTGACTGGTGTGTATGGCTTGATGCCGACGAAAGAATAACTCCGGAACTCGGAAAAGAAATAAAGGAATTCATCTCTGGAGCTGAAAACAATCAGATTCTCAATATTTCGAGAGCCAACCATGTTTTCGGGATCAGAGTGCGTCATTGCGGATATTTTCCAGATCGGGTCATGCGCGTACACAACCGCCTATATACTACTTACAATGACAGCAAGGTTCATGAAAAACTGCTGACTCCTGAAGGCACAAAAATTATAAATTCTAAAAACAGTCTTCTCCACTACACTTACGCTGACTACATTGACCTGCAGAATAAACAGATCAAGTACGCCGATTTGTGGGCTGCCGACAGACTGGCAAAAAAAAATAAAGGATGTTGCTTTATCACTCCATTTATAAAAGGAGCCTTCGCTTTTTTCAGACAGTACGTATTGCAACTCGGTTTTCTTGACGGGAAGATAGGTCTTACCATTTCATCATGCACGGCCATGTACACCTTTAATAAATACATGACTCTTCATCTTCGTGCCGCCGCCAAAAAGAATTCATGAAAATAAGCTGTCAGCAACTTTTTTCCGGCAGGACTTTTAAAATAAGCCCTCCTGCCGGAGCATTTTTCACATGTACTTTTTTCTCAGGATAAACCTTAACGCCACACTACTGAATCATTCGATTCAAAATAGAAAGAAAAATAAAAAAGTACAGCTCTAAGTTTTACTACGCTCAATCCAGAGCTTATTTGGAAATAATTTAAGATATCACAGTTATTCTCAGAAATTAAAAACCTTTACCACTCAATGAACACAAACCGTCAACGGGAAAATCATGAAACCAGGAGTAAAAAACCGGGAGCAGACGTGTCCGGCTGATCAGAATTTACCGGTATTCAATTATATTCAGTTACTTACTTAAAATCCCAACCATTACCGGAATATTCGACAAATTCACCTTTACTCTTTAACTCCTTGTATGAAGATTTAAGCAAATCAACCTCCTCCATGCTGCTCATGATGTTAATGGCAAAATACCAATCCTTAGCGAAATCGTAATGAAAGTAAAAAGTTTTTGGAAGAGGGGAATCAAAAACTCTTTCATCCATAGTTGTTTCGTCCTCACAATCAGTGAGAGCATTGTTTCTTACATATGCAGCCTTATAAACAAATTCATATAAGTGACTAAACGTGTCCAGATCAAAGGTATGTATCATGTATGCCTTTAAATCATTAAAAGTTAATTTTTTCGGATCAACCGCTATCACTCTGTATATTTCACGACCATATCCCTTAGGATATATTTTAAGCTTTACACATTTCATACATCTTAAACCTTTTTACAAAACCTTCAATTAAACAGGCACTCAAGCACATTTAACGGATATTATTACAAATCATGCAGACATCAAGTGCCGGTTAAGTTATGCACCTGTGGTAATTATTGTATTCTTCCGACTGAGACGATTGTACAAAATCAAATAATATTTAGGTATAATTATTTATATAGATTGAAAATATACTGCCGGAATCAAATACAGTCCGGCACATTTTCCGCATTTATGGCGAAATGTAGCAGCATTTCCCCGGAACGTGCCGTCACAGGATGCCGTTGCCCATAATTATAAAGATGCCAAGAGATCCGCATTTTCTCTGGAAAAATCCCAGGCACCATTTTGTACAGGAACCGTGGCTGATACCGGTCATATTTTTTTACTTATAAACCTAATATAAATTTAAAATGAATAACAATTCCTCTAATAATACTGAAACCGCCACCGGCAGTCATCAGTCCAACGGCGGAGCCGTTAAAGAAAAGTATCATTCCAAGGCCCAGACAGACCCGCACATCACCCCTGAAATGCTGAAACCGAAATACTGGCACTTATGGCTGGCGTCGTGGGTCTTAAGATCGGTTCTATGGCTTCCGTATCCTGTATTCATGACCATTGGCAGAATCATGGGATACATTAGCATGTTCATTGTTCCCAGAAGACGCCGTATCAGTGAACAGAACTTCCGTCTGGCTTTTCCAGACATGAGTGATCAGGAGATTAAAAAGCTCACTACTGAACATTTTGCCAACTGCGGTATGGGTATTTTTGAAACCGGAATGGCCTGGTACTGGCCGGAATGGCGTTTAAAGAAGCTGGTACACATTGATCCTGAGGAACTTGAAAAAGCAAAGGAACTTGCCGCATCAGGAAAAGGTATTGTGGTTCTCACCTGTCATTTCGTAACTTTAGAGCTCATGGCTAGAATTTACGGTACCAACATCAAAAAAGGAGTCGGAGTATACCGTCCGAATGACAATCCGGTTATGGAATACATGCAGGTAAAGGGGCGCACCAGATCAAATCTTTATCTAGTTGACCGCAAGGAAGTAAGACCAATTGTCAAGGCATTAATCAAGGGGCTGCCGATATGGTATGCTCCTGATCAGGACTATGGCCAGCGTCTGCCACATGTATTTGCACCGTTCTTCGGAGTTAAGGATGCAGCTACGGTCACAGGTACTGCCGGCTTTGCCAAAGTAAAGAACACTGTTGTTCAGCCGTCATACAGTATCCGTCTACCTGGATTCAAGGGATACAGACTGGTGGTTAAAGATATTCTCCCGGATTTCCCGAAGGGAAATGACTATGAGGATGCTCTAACCTGTAACCAGGCAGTTGAAAAAATGATTAGCGATGCTCTGCCACAGTACATGTGGCTCCACCGCCGTTTCAAGACAACTCCGGACGGTTCCGACAGATACCACAACATCTAAGCTCAAAGCATACATTCTTGTAAAACTAGGGTTTCACATAAAAAAGCCGTATAACCAGACGCACTGCAATCTGATTTTACGGCTTTTAATTTATTACAGAAAATTCCTGATCTATATCAAAAAGCAACCTTTACTGTACTGTCGTGACATAGTCCTTAAGCACCAGCTTGTGCCACAAATCAATCACCCCTTTTCTCTGTTCATCAAGCTTATGACCGTCATATACCCTGCTCAAACCAAGCAGGGAATGATGGTGATACATGGCTCTGATATCCAGATAGGCATTGATAAGACATTTACTATCATCATCACTGATAATTCCCAAACGGGCACATTCCTCAAAGATACGCACATTATCAGACCAGAGCACAAAATCACTGTGCAAAGGGGCATTAGCCAAAACAAGATACTGGGCAATAAACTCGATATCAGTCATACCGCCCTCACCCTGTTTGGTATCAAAAGCCTCCTTAGGGCCACGAATAAGACTGTTACGCATCTTAACCCGCATGGCAATCACCTCCTCACGGAGCTTTTCAGCATCACGGGATTTGCGCAGTACGTCATTTCTTATCGCATTAAATCGTGAAACCAGTCTTTCCGGTCCTAAAACTGCTCTGGCACGCACCAGAGCCTGTAACTCCCATGTCCAGGCCCGGTTATGAAGATAGGACTCATAGCCGGTAATGGAACAGATTAAAGGACCAGCTTCCCCTTCCGGTCTCAGTCTGGCATCAACCTCATAAAGAACGCCTGACGAAAGTCTGGTACTGAATAAATGCATCAGTCTCTGGGCGAAACGGCCGTAGAACATGCGATCGGAAATCGGTCTTTCAGGATGATCGGTTTCTCCTTCCAGATCTCCGTCGCAGAGAAACACAAGATCCAGATCGGAACCATAGCTGAGTTCTATGCCTCCGAGCTTACCGTAGGCTATAACGCATATTCCCTTGTCTCCGTGCTTTACGGCATTATGCGGCAGACCGTATTTTGATACCAGCTGATTCCAAGTAATGTTCACAACCTCATTCAATATGGCCTGCGCTAGAAATGTCAGGTAGTCACTCACCTTCATAAGAGGTAGTGCCCCGACCAAATCAGCTGCGCATATACGCAGAAGCTGAATCTGCTTGAACTGTCTTAAGCTTTCCATCTGATGCTCAAGATCCGTGCTTTCCACACGCAGCATAAACTCGTGCAGTTCACGGGAATACTCGTTAGGACTGGTTGGTTTATAGAGGCTGTTCGGCATCAGAAGCTCATCAAGAAGCACCGGATGCTCCGTAAGCTGTGCTGTAATCAGTTCACTTCCAGAACAAAGCTTCAGTAGCTGGTCACAGGCCTGAGGATTCTCCTGAAGAAGCTGCATATAAGTGGTACGCAGACAAATAGTAAGAAGAAGTTTCGCTACACGCTTAAAGGTGGTGGCAGTACCATGCTTCATCATGGCAAAGCTGTTAAAAAGATAAGGAATCAGCTTGTTTAAAATCGCCCTGCCCTTCGGTCCTATCGGTTTATTGGCACATTCATCCTTAAAAAGCTTAATCTCTTCAGCCAGAAGGTCAATCTGAGACAGATCCTTAAACTGTTTTACCAGAATCTCCTTTATTTCCTCACAGCTGAGATTCAAAAGCCACAGATCGGAAAATACCGGATCCTCCTCAGCGTTCTCCGATTCCGGATCACTTATAAGCAGAGAGAACTCATTATGTACCTTTTCCAGAACCGAAGTAATACGCTCATAAAAGACATCATAGCTTTCACATCCCATGGCTAGAGCCAAACGTTCCCGGTTAAGTTCAGACTGTGGCAGGGTCTGGGTCTGTTCATCATTAATTTCCTGCACGACATTTTCTGTGTAGCGGAGAAACTCATAGCACGGCTTAAGAAGATCATAGACATCAGAGGTAATGCAGTTGTTATGCTTCAAAGCTTCCAGAACCTTCAACAGATTTCTCTCCTGAAGAGGGACCATACGACCGCCGCGCATCAGCTGAAAGACTTGAGCGATAAATTCGATTTCTCTGATACCTCCGGCACCAAGCTTAAAATTATCCCGGAGCTGACGGCGACGAACTTCAGCCTCAATCATAGCCTTCATTTTTCTTAATGACTCGATCGCCCCAAAATCGAGATAGCGTCTATAGACAAAAGGACGCAGCATATTATCAAGCTCCACGGATTCCGGAGTCTTTTCCCCAAGCACCCGGCCCTTCACCATGGCATAACGCTCCCATGATCTTCCATGTTTGAGATAATAATCCTCCAAAGCAGCAAATGAGCTTACCAGAGGGCCGCTGTCCCCGAAGGGCCGCAAACGCATATCCACCCGGTAGACAATACCGTCAACAGTCTGTTGATCCAGAATCTGAATAAGCTGCTGTCCAAGTCTTGTAAAGAACACCTGATTGTCAATAGGACGTCTGGTACCCCTGGTTTCTCCCCGGTGCGGATAACAGAAGATTAAATCTATATCTGAGGAAAAATTAAGCTCCTTTCCCCCTAGTTTCCCCATACCGATTACCAGCATCCTCTGCTGTTCACCGTCATCGGAATAAGGCGTCCCCATGGTCTGGCAGCATCGAGTATACAGATAATCAAGAGTTTTAACGATAATAAGCTCGGCAAGTCCGGAAAGATGCATAAAATCCTCAGCAAGATCAGATTTACCGCAAAGCTGTCTTAATGCTATGACTGCAAGCTTCTCATTACGAAAATGACGCAGCTTTCTTTTAAGCGTATTATCATCAAGGACATCCCTATAAAGAGCATCCAGCTCAGTAGCATAATCCTGAAGACGGTCTGATGATTCAAACTCACCGCTGTCGATAATCCGGCAGAGCATATCAGGTTTGGAGGCAAAGGTTCGCGCCACAAAATCACTTAAAGCAAAAGAACGGTATAAATCATCTTCTATGGTGGCTATTTTACTCATCTGCTCCGGTTCTGCCTTGTCCTTAAGCAGACTCATTGCCTTGTCAGCCTCTTTAATCATGCTCTCAGTGTAATTCATAGCTTTTCATCCTTAAGGCCGTTAAAATTAAACTCAAGAAGCTGTCTTAAAAGTTCCTTTGAGGTGAACATATGGGTAAGAGCTGCTTCCGCCGCCATCACTGACTCCTTCTCATCAAGAGTATTTCCATCATTATCATGACTTCTGGACATCCCGCTGTAGGCATATTCTCCGGCGATGCTCTGCAGAAGTCCGACAGTTGCCATACACAACCCGCTCCTGTTTTCAAGAACCGCAAGAAGATTAAGCGGTACATCCGCCATCTGTCTGACAGCCTCCCTGATAAAGCAGTATGCATCAAGTGCTGTTTTATCAGTACGTCCATATTCACCGAGATAAAAAATACTCAGAGCTCTGCCCATAAGAGACAGATTATGTCTTATGTTCTTTAAAGTGTTTTCCATGGCACCGGCATCAAGCATCATTTTCTCATCAATAACCGGAACCGGCATGAGCTCGCAGGTTTTGGGCACTTCCAAAGATGAAATACCGGCATAAACGGCAGCTCGATGCATTTTACTGAGGCTTTCAAGACGCAGAGACAGAAGATTTTCCTCATAAATACCATCTATAAGCTTTTCTGTAAGCTCCTTCAGAATTTCCGTGGATCCTTCTTTAAGCTCAAGCTCAATTTCCTGACTACTGACATCACAGCCGGCAGCTGTTTTATAGGTTACTCTGTCATAGCTTATCTCAACCTCACCACCTCGGTACTGTACCAACCAGATCTGCCTTATGCAGCTTTGGGCCATATTCTCATAGATATGACTTTGGAGAAAATCCCTGTCGAGCCCGGAAAAAATCTCCTCAGGGAATAAATCCAGCCGGGGAACATCCGGTTTAGCTGTCAGGTCAACATTGTATTCCGGATGAATATGAATACCTCCTGTACTCTGTCTGCGGGTTTTTACGGTCGCCTCTACATAACTGTTGGTAACTCTTACCCGGAGAGCTATACCGGATCTGTAGAGATCCTGGTTCTCAGTATCGTAATAACTGTTGTTAAGCGTCTTTTCTGATGATTTTAAAATAAAGGCTCCCTTAGCGTTAAGCACTGCGGAGATATGACGCTTTATCATTTCAGCATCAACGGCCTCACTGCCAGGCAGAGGTTCTGCCATCAGCTTTACTTCAATTTCGTTACTCAAGGTATCAGTCCTGCTTTTTAACTTAATATGTTCTGAAATGTCCGTCTGGTACTTATTCCACCAGATGATTATCATGCGACGATATTCAATCCGGTAATTTCCACTCCTGTTCTGCATGATCCGGCTCTTAAGTCTGCTTCAGCCTGCTTTTAGTATCAGGTATTTCTGAAAGCATAAAGATTCCCTTATCCGGTTTCTTAATGCGTAGCCGCACGTTTTTCTACAAGGCCTTCAGTCACCTTGCCCTCCGGAAATAAAAAGGTAACGGACAGACTCTGTATAGTTTATCTGACTGCCGGAAAACAGGTGGAAAAAACTTTATATTTCAATTGCTTTCTTTTCAGAAAATTCAATGTTTCTTGAGTATTATCACACTTTAAAGTAAAATATATTCAAGTTTTCACAACATCTTAAGAGTAACTATATGCAGGTTAATTTTTTAAGTCTTTTTGCAAAATCACCTCTTAAACCACTCTACAACCACATAGAAAACATCTACCAGTGCTGTCATCACCTCATCCCATTCTTTGAAAATGTCTTTTCCGACAACTGGGACAAAGCTACTGAGGAACAGCAGTGTATTTGCAACTACGAAAGAGCTGCAGATGTTATCAAGAAAGATATCCGTATCAATCTGCCTAACTCTCTTTTTATGCCGGTTGACCGCAGTTATCTCCTTGAGCTTGTCACTCAGGAGGACAAGATTGCCAATATTGCCAGAGATATTGCCGGACTTATTCTCGGACGTCAGATGAACATTCCTAAGGATATAGAGGATGATTTTATAAATTACCTCAAAAGAAGTATTGAGGCGGTGGACTTGGCTAGAAAAATCATAAATGAGCTTGAAGATTTACTAGAAAGCGGATTCCGCGGCAAAGAACTGAATCTGATTCAGGGTATGGTCAAGGAAATCAACATCATTGAGGATGACACAGACCACATGCAGATAGCTATTCGCAGAAAGGTGTTCATCAGAGAAAAGGAACTGAATCCTATAGATGCAATATTCCTCTACAAGATTCTGGAAAAGGTGGGAGATCTTGCCGACCAGGCTCTGAGAGTAGGTTCCAGACTTGAACTCATGGTAACAAAATCATAAGGAATAACAACTAATGGATTTTCTGTTAGCACACAGTGGCGTAATTATTACTTTTGCTGCCGCCGTTGCGTTTCTTATGGCGTGGGGGATCGGAGCTAATGACGTATCCAATGCCATGGGAACATCAGTCGGTACCAAAACTCTGACGGTACGCTCAGCTATAATAATTGCCATTATTTTTGAATTTGCCGGTGCTTTTTTTGCCGGCGGTGAGGTGGTATCCACCATAAAGGACGGGGTTATCAGCAGTACGGCTCAGATAGCCACAGAAGACTTGGTTATCGGAATGATAAGCTCAATGCTCTCGGCGGGTCTGTGGCTGGTTCTTGCATCCTACTTCAGCTGGCCGGTTTCCACAACTCACTCCATTATAGGTGCCATCGTGGGATTCGGCATTGTAAGTACCGGATTCTCATCCATTAACTGGGGCATGTTCACCGGAATAGTAGGTTCATGGATCATCACCCCGGCCATTGCGGGAATTTTGGCCTTCATACTCTTCCTGCATATTCAGCGCTTTATCTTCTGGCGCTACCACCCCCTGAAACATGCCAAACGCATCGCCCCATACTATGTTTTCCTGACTATTCTCACCATCAGTGTTGTCACCATGCAAAAGGGACTTAAACACGTAAACATAGAACTCTCTGCACAGGAAAGCTGGGCTCTCAGTATTATCCTTGCCATGATTCTGGCAGTTATCTCCAGAATTATTCTAGCCTACAAGAAGTTCGACAAAACCCTTGAGCTTAAAAAACACTACATCAACGTGGAAAAAGTTTTTTCCGTACTGATGCTGATGACTGCATGCTCCATGGCTTTCGCACACGGTTCAAATGATGTAGCCAACGCTATCGGACCTTTAGCCTCTGTAGCCACAATTCTCTCGAACGGAGGAAACGCTTCAACCGATATCGCCATGCCTAACTGGATTCTTCCTTTAGGCGCTGTCGGTATGGTTGTAGGTCTTGCCACCTTCGGCTATAAGGTTATGAGTACAGTTGGTTCCGGTATTACGGCTCTTACTCCGAGCCGTGGCTTCGCCGCTCAGCTTGCAACCGCAAGCACCGTGGTAATTGCCTCAGGTACCGGACTGCCGATATCCACAACCCAGACTCTGGTTGGAGCCATTATGGGGGTCGGTCTTGCTCGAGGTATCGCCGCCATTAATATGAATATAGTCAGAAACATCATTGTTTCATGGGTGGTGACACTCCCAGCGGGAGCGTTCTTCTCCATTCTGTTCTACTATATATTTAAACTGGTGCTTTATTACGCCCAGTAAACCTAAAAACAAATAGACGGTATTACTGAATAATCAGTCCGTTTAACCATCAGCCAACTATTTAGACAGCCGGTTT
>OMYE01000056.1:13510-14216 GCA_900315145.1 uncultured Pseudomonadota bacterium
CCCTATCATCATTATTTCTGAAATACATATATCCCAAAAGCCACACTTTACCCCTTAGTAAAAACCATAATTCAAAACTCATGAAAATGGATATTAACTATTACGTGAAATATACAATCGAAAAATACTCAACCTTAAAGAAATATACATCCATAAACAATTGACACATTACTTACAGCAACAAAACCTATAGGATTAAGTCTATTACTATCATTGAAGATGAAGATAACATACCCGTACAAGGGCAAAATTTACTTTAATTTTAAAACGTTACCATGGTGGTAATCCTCGAGCTTTTGTAAATAAGAGAAAATATAGGCATAGTTTATACAACGTAAGGAAAAAAACATGAACAACATAATAAATAAATCCCGCTATATGCAACCTCCGAAGCCGACGCTTCCTTTACCGAAACTCCCTCTTCCTAGAATCCCGCCTCCTTGGGAATGGTTCTGAGAAGTTACCGGCGTCAGCGGGTTCCGGAGCCGGCAGATTCCAGAACCCGGGATAAACTGAATGATTAAAAATTTTAGGGCTTTTATAAGTAACAGCAACTGACTTTGGGAGAATGTAATATGTCCTGGTTTGACGATTTTAATAATTTTGTATCTGATACATGTGACAGCGTAAAAGAAACACTCGGTGATGTCGCATCAAAGGTTGACGATATTATCGAAACAGGCGAGGAGGCCGGTGACAAGATCAG
>OMYE01000105.1 GCA_900315145.1 uncultured Pseudomonadota bacterium
CCCCTCCAATCAAACAACGTGTGTATATTAACATGTAATTTTAAAAATAAAAGTGTTTTTTTATATTTTTTGTTTTTTTGTCTGTTAATTGAACAGATTAGTCAGGATTAATGTAAATAATTCTCAGTTTTGGCGACCAAGTGTCGTAGTAACACGGTACTGTTAATTGATCTGTTTTAAAATACCATTGTTGATGGTGAATGTCTCGTCAGCATATGGATAAACAGCACTGTCATGGCTTACAATGAGAATACCTGCTCCGTTTCTAGCTCTGTTTTTTAATACAGTCATGACTATATCGGTATTTTCACAATCTAAATCACTGGTAGGTTCATCAGCAAAAATAAATTCAGGATTGTTGACAAGTGCACGTGCAAGACACATTCTTCTCATTTCTCCTCCTGACAATTCACCTGGAAGGTTGTTTTTAAGATGGGATATACCAAACAGTTCAAGCAGGTGATGAGAGTTATCGCAGGTATCTGTTTTTCCATTGTGCATGTAGGAGTAAGGAAGATTAACATTATCAATAACCGGAATACTGCCGATACCGATATTTTTCTGAAGAGATATACCGAACTTTTGATTTCTTAATGTGGCCAGTTGGCTGTCAGATAGACTGTATATACTTTGGTTGCCGTAAAAAATATCTCCTGATTTCGGTTTCAATAATCCACACAGAATGTTTAAAAAAGTGCTCTTACCACATCCGGAAGGGCCGATAATTTGTGTTATGCATCCCTGTTTTAATTCAAAATTTATATCATTAAGGATTGCAGTTCTTTCGTTAGTTATGCTCTTGATTTGATTTTCAAAAAACATGTTAAGGCCGGTAACAGTCAAATGCATTTAATCTACCTCTCTCAGGACTGAAAATAAAGACATTCTCACTGTCCGGATAAAACTTCCGGATAAAAAGATAAGTGACAGCAAGAGGCTGACAGCTACGGCAACACCTCCATGTAATATATAGGAACTGAAGCTTTCGTACATGAACGGAACCTCCAGTCTAGTTTCAAGATAGGTTTTAAGCTGGAGCCCCCAGACTGAGGACATTAGTAATCCCAATACAAAACTCACTGAAAAAATAATCAGTAATTCGTATAAGATCATGGCGTAAATGGATTTATTGGTAAAACCAAGAACTTTGAGCACGGCAAATTCTTTTTTTCTTTCATTGAGAGACATGGAAAAATAGATGTGCATAACTAATAATGACATAATCCAGATAACTGCAACTACTATTTTTACCACAATTGCTGCCGTATCTAATTTTCCGGCGAAGCCTTTAATCATATCCTGATTTTCAATGGCTTTGACCTCTTTGAATCTTTTATTGATTTCTTTGGTCAGTTTGAATTTGCTATAACCGTCTTTTACCTTAATCATTACGGATGACACCACATCATCAGGGGACACATTATAATCGTTCAGTCCAAGATCTATAGAGGAACGAAGAAGAGTTTTTAGAGTTTCCATGTCGACGAATACTGTTGAATCAAGACCTGTACCGGTTCTTTCCAAAATACCTACAGATTTAAGATCATTGTTATATATTTTCAGAATGCCGTTATCCGGTATAAAGACATCGCTACCGGAAAGTACCTCTCCTTTAAGCAGTTGCCTGTTGTAGTTTTTTTGTAGCCATGGCTTGACAATAAAGTCCGTATCCGGATCAAAACCTATCAGCTGAACCTCGGTAAAGCAGCAGTCAGCACCAACGGATGCCAGATAGTATTGAGCGGTAATGTTGTTTATTCCCTCCATATCGGATATTTCATTAAATATATTTTTGTTGAAGTAAAAATAACCGGTTTTACCGCTGTAGAGAATGCCCTCAAAACTGTGTTTTTGTGCCTCTTTTTTGGGGATGACGATAATGTCGGCACCAAGTCGATTCTGAAGCTGTTTTAATCCGTTATGAAGTCCCATGACCACTGTGGTCCCTGAAAACATGAGGAAACACATGAAAATGGTAAGAGCAGTCAGATAAACAGTTCTTCTGCTTTTGTGAAAAGTATTGGCAACAGACAATTTTTGTAGAATATTCATAGTATTCGAACTCGAAATAGTGCGGTTTCCGGTTATTCCTTCTAGAAATATTATTTGTTTCTGTTAACAAATAAATCTGCAATGATCAGAATAAGTACTAAACTGGCAACAGTGATAATGGCAGGTTGAGTATAAACATGACATCTCATGTGTTCATGTTTGCAGATGCTTATGAGTACCTGTGGGGTAAGTCCTTGAAGAACTGTTACGGCAAGAATGCCTGTATTAATACCTTTTCTAGTAGAACTGTTTTTGGTAATAAGATTCAGAATACAGAGAATGATGATAACTGCTGAGACAGCAACTGATACATTGGCGACCCAGTGACATCCCATGATATGTTCACCAACCGGACAAGGAGCCCAAAATGTGTACATTCCAGCGAGAAGAACGGCTTCTAAAATTATAATTGCTATAGAAAAAATATTATGTTTAATCATGAGATGATACCTGTATATAGTTTTGATAATTATAAAGACACAAATTAGAACTGCTGGGTGATATCTACCGGAACAGCGATTGTTGAGTGTAATTCATACTAATTTGCTATGCGGATTATAATACAGCTGAATTGCTCAGTCTATACAAAACATATTATACATATCTGAAAAGTATGATTTTTTTTATTGACAAGAAGCAACATTTGTTTTTTAATAAGTAGCTGGAATTCATATTAAATAGCTATGCATTATAATCGAGGAGAGGTTACTATGGCAACTGAAAATGTATTCTCATGTGAAAAATGCACAACAGCAGCATGTAGATTTAAAAATGAGGGCAAGTACCCGAAATTTTGTCTGACTGCAAACAGTGACAAAGAGCTTGTCGAGGAAACAATTAATATTTACAAAGAAGATAAAAACGTAGGAGATATTGCTAGAATCTCTGCTTCAATCGAAGGTGAGTTCTACGGCAGGTACACGAGAGTTGAGGAAACTGTTGAATTCATAAAGAGAATGAAATACAGGAAGGTTGGTATTGCAACGTGTGTGGGGCTTCTGAGCGAATCGAGAATTCTTAGCAAGATTCTGACCGCAAACGGCATAGATAATTATGTTGTCGGATGTAAAACCGGAGCTGTCGATAAAACGGAAATCGGCGTTCCAAATGAGTTAAAACTAAATCATGGCTGTGGGCATGAGTCATTATGCAACCCTGTTCTGCAGGCAAAAATTCTAGAAAAGGAACATACTGATTTTAATATTGTGATGGGGCTGTGTATAGGTCATGACACACTGTTTTTAAAGTATTCGTCAGTTCCGACAACAGTTCTGGTGGTTAAGGATCGTGTTCTTGGCCATAATCCAGTCCAGGCTCTGTACACTGCAAATACCATCTATTCAAAATTTAAAAAAGAGTTGAATATCAAATAATAATTTTTATGAACTGCCTTTCAGGTCGGCGGACCTGAAGTGCAGTTCAGGTAATTAGAAATGAAGAAGATTAAATCACAGTTGCCATTGTTATCTGCACTGATAACTCTGGTTATCGAAGTTTTTTTACCTGATTCCTCTCTGCATAAAGTTACCGGACATGCCTATCTGGTATGGTTTATTGCTATTCTGGTTCTCTTGTACGAAATTTTTATTATAGTCGGAACAAGAGGTTTAAAGGATCGACTTCTGTATAAAGCGGCCTTTTATGCGGTGTTTTTTCAGGTGCTCAATATATTCAATATTCTGACAGCAAAGTATGCTGTTCTCCCTGTACTATACTTCCCTTCACCGGATAGGATACTTGAAGTGCTGGTTACTGACTGGATGTTTCTTGGCCAATGTCTTCTGTATACTCTTAGAATTCAACTCTCTGGATGGCTAGTCGGTGTACTCAGCGGTGTTGCTACCGGTATAGCCATAGGTTTCAGTAAAAGAATCAGATACTGGATCAATCCTCTGGTAAGAGTTTTAGGTCCTATTCCTCCTACTGCCTGGATACCGATTGTTCTTGTGGTGTTTCCGTCGGTTATTGTTGCCAGCAGTTTTTTGATTGCTCTGGCTGTATGGTTTCCTACAACTGTCCTAACATCAAATGGTATTGCAAATATTAAGAATTCCTACTTTGAGGTAGCTTCGACTCTTGGAGCTAAAAGAGTTTATTCTATTTTCAGAGTAGGTGTTCCGGCAGCGATGCCTTTTATGTTTATCGGAATATTTAATGGTACCTGTTCCTCTTTTATCACTCTAGTCACAGCCGAAATGCTTGGAGCTAAGTACGGTATTGGCTGGTATATCAACTGGCAGAAGGAAATGATGTCATACGCCAATGTTTATGCAGGTCTTATCGTGATGTCTCTAGTATGTTTTGTGGTTATTACCATTCTTTTTAAGCTGAGAGATCATCTTTTGGTATGGCAGAAGGGGGTGATTAAATGGTAGGTTCAATAAAAATAAACAATGTAAACAAACTCTTTACCAATCAGAAGAAGGAAACTGTTACCGCATTACACAATGTAAATATAGATATTCCTGCCAACTCATTTATTTCTCTGATTGGACCGTCAGGGTGCGGAAAATCAACGTTGTTAAGACTTATTGCCGGACTTCTTGAACCTAGTTCAGGTGAGTTGAGTCTGGACGGCAGAGTTATAAAGACACCGGGATATGAACGTGGTTTTATGTTTCAGGAGCATAATCTTTTCCCCTGGCTGAATATTTATGACAATGTAGCTTTCGGACTGAAAGCCAGAGGGATATTTAACGAACGGAAAAGTGATGTTGATGAATATATTGAACTGGTAGGATTGAAAGGGTTTGAAAAATATTATCCCCATCAGCTGTCCGGCGGTATGTGTCAGCGAGCCTCATTAGCCAGGGCTCTCGTAGGATATCCGTCAGTACTGCTGCTTGATGAACCGCTGGGAGCTCTTGATGCATTTACCAGAATGAATATTCAGGATGAGATACTGAGAATTAAAAAAGAAAAAAACATGACTATGATTATGGTCACTCATGATGTAGATGAGGCGATTTACCTGTCAGATAAAATTGTGGTGATGACACCGAGACCAGGAAGAGTAACTTCAATTGTTGATGTGGATTTGCCAAGACCGAGAGACAGAAGTGATTATGATTTTCTGAAGTATCACGCTGAGATTCTCAAACTTCTTAAATTCGGCGGGTTTAAGCCGGTACCTGAATACAGTATATAGTTTATATGGAGTACTTTTTTATGAAAAAAATTGAATCGTTTTGTCTGATTTACAGAAAATTATTTATCTGTCTGGCGATGCTTGTTAGTCTGATTCTAGCAACGGCCTGCGGTAAGGATGCAGTTGATGAGAGATTTCATTTGAGAATTGCCTACTCTCCTTCACTTTGTCAGGCTCCGCTGCATTTGGCTCTTGAACTCGGTTTTCTTGAGGAGGAGGGTATTATAGGTGAAAATATTCAGGTTGATGCGGCCCATGTTCAGGAGGCGATAGGGGCTAATCAGGTAGATGTAGGGTTTGGATTAATCGGCAAATTCCTCCAGCCTGTGGAAAACGGACTGCCGATAAAGTTCACCGCTGGTATTCATACAGGCTGTATCAAAATATTTGCTCTTCCTAAATCAGGTATTACCTCTATAGCTGATTTAAAAGGTAAAAAAATCGGGGTGCCTGGACTGGCCGGTGCTGAAGCTCTTGTTGCTAAGAGAGCTCTGTTTATGAATAATATAAAGATTGATCCTCGTGACGCAGAAGTAGAGTTTGTTGTTTTTTCCAGAAATGAACTTGGACAGGCATTGGAGAACGGGGTTGTAGATGCTGTTTCTCTTGGTGATCCAGTGGCAGCGCAGATGGTTGATTCATACAATGCAAATGTAATTGTAGATACAGCCAAAACTCCGGAATTTGCATTAGAGTACTGCTGTGCCTCTTTTATTTCCGAAGCGCTGGCAAAAGAACATCCGGAAATTGCTGCAGCTTTTACCAGAGCTATTTTAAAAGCTTCAGTTTGGGTTGCTGAACATCCTGAAGAAGCTGCCAAACTTCAGATTAAATATAAGTACGTAGCAGGTAATCCTGATTTTAATGCTGAAATATTAAAAAGCTATAATTACAAGCCTTCAGTAAAGGGCGGATATGATGCCATAGTGATTAGTTCAGGTCAGCTTGCTAAGATTGGTGTTTTAAGTAATTCAATCAACCCTGAGGAATTTGCTAAAAACAGCTATGTATTTTTTGATGATGTCAAGGATACATACACCATTGAGGAATCACAGCCTCCAAAAAAACCGGAGTAACCGGAGAACTGTAACAAGTTTCTAGGTTATATACAAAAAAGGCCTGACTCTATGAAGTCAGGCTTTTTTGTATGGTCTAATGGAACCTGTGTTTCACTGGTTTATTTGGCAGGCTATCTTCTTGAGTGTATTTCCCTGTTTTCCTCGCTCAGTCCTTCCCCTTTTTTAATCATTACGTAGGTGGCGCCTTTGTCACCATGATATGG
>OMYE01000020.1 GCA_900315145.1 uncultured Pseudomonadota bacterium
TTCTGAGAGAGGTCACCTGTGGCAGATCAATTCCTTTAATACTTTTCGGAAGCACAGGGGATGCACCGGCGGCGATAACCAGACTGTCATAGGTATCTGTATATTTCCTGCCATCCTTAAGATCTCTTACAGTTATCTCTTTTTTTTCGGAATTAATCGATACCACCTCACTGAAAGTACGCACAACTGTCCGGTATTTATGAGAGAAGGTCTCGACAGGTGTAACAATAAGAGAATTTCTGGAAGGAAGTACATCACCTATATAATAAGGCAGTCCGCAGCTGGCATAGGAAATCTCACTGCCCTTTTCATAAATAACAATATCCTGATGTTCATCAAGACGTCTCAATCTGGCGGCAACCGCAGCGCCTGCAGCTGAACCACCTATAATTAATGTTCTGGTCATACCGGCTCCTGATTACGGACAATAGTTCTGATTTATGCACAGACAATGCGGGTAATCTGTCACTTAAATTTAAAACTGACATTTACGATTCAACGGATACTTAATAATCTAGATAAACCTGATATTATATTCAAAGTCCGCATTAGATAAATTATTACAGGAAATCATGTGAAAACACAATGTGATAGCTCACATTCAAATGATATTTTTTATCATTTGACGGCACACACAGAAAATATTAACAGAATACTGAGATTTATCACCTCTGAAAATGATAAGAAAAGAAACTCCGTTCTTCATTAACAGATGGAACGGAGTTTCTTTTAATAATAACGTATTCCGGGAATTCCCCATCTCCCGGAAAAAGATTCTACATAATGATATCAACTACTCTGTGATTCTCTATTGCGTCTGTCCAAATTTAAAATAACATCATGCATACTTTCAAGAGTACTGCGGTGCCCCACACTTATCATGATGGATTTTTTAAGAGTCTGCTGAAGAGAAGCGTACAGTTTTCTCTCATTAGGTTCATCCATGGCACTGGTAACCTCATCCATAAATATCACATCCGGTTCATTGATCATCGCTCTCAGAAAAGCTATACGCTGCTGTTCACCGAGACTCAGAACCATTCCCCACTGATCTTCAACGTTAAGCTGAGGAACAAGATAATCAAGCCCCACATCAGTAAGCAGTTTCTCCAGGACTGAAGTATCATCTATAGCCGTTGAAGGATAGCAGATGGTCTGTGCCAGTGTTCCTAAAGGCATGTACGGTTTCTGACTCAAAAACAGCACTTTAGCCCCGGCTGGAAGAGAAACACTTCCGGATGAATACGGCCAGATACCGGCTATTGCCCTCAGAAGTGTGGACTTACCCACCCCGCTTTCACCTTTTATCAAAAGATGACTTCCCGGATTCAGCTTCAGATCAAGTTTATTTATCAGACAGCTTCCGTCAGGCTTAGTAACAGTCAGTCCGTTCAGAATGACCTGAGTCCCCTCATAGCTGATGTCAGGCTTAGGAAGTTTCATGGAAGCAGCCATACTCTTTTCAAACAGAGCCAAACGATCTATTACAGCCTTCCAGGTAGCAAGTTCAGGGAACAGCGACATAATGACTGACAGAGAGTTGTATACCTGACCGAAAGCTGAGTTTATCTGCATCAGACTGCCAATAGTTATCAGTTTTGCAAAATACAGCGGTGAGGCAACCAATATCGGAAAAATTACAGCAAGCTGATCACAACCAAAAGTAAAGAACTCCAAAGCCTTGGTTCTGTTAATCAGACAAATGTAGTTCTTTACCACATCGCCAAAATAACCGTTAAGCCTGCCGTTTTCCTCTTTTTCCCCTTTGTATAAGGCAACAGCTTCGCCATTCTCACGAAGTCTAATGAGGGAATAACGGTAATCAGCCTCAAAGCGCTGCTGTCTGAAATGCAGAAGTGCCAACGGCTTACCGATGATAAAAGTAATCAAGGTACCACACACTGCGTATATCAGCGCCAGATAAAAAAGATAACCGTCCGGAAGATTAAAGGTAAAACCTGCCACGGTAACGCCTTCCACTCTGGATGAAAGCCCCCAGAGTATTATCGCAAAGGTCACCAGCATGGCGGAAGACGTAATAAGGCGGACAATGATGCCTATGGTAAGGGTGACGAAGGTGTTAAGGTCTTCAGCTATACGCTGATCGGGGTTATCTGTTTTTTGATCAGTAAGCTGGAGTCTGTAATAGGTACTGTCATCGAGATATCTTTTGGTGAAGTTGACGGTGAGCCATTTACGCCAGCGGATGCTCAGTGCCGAAACAACATATGATTTGTAAACCACGTTAACCACGTGTAACGTAGCCAGAAAAAGAAACAAATACAGACCACCGTAGAAGCCGTTCATGTTGTAATTCTGCACATTATCCCAAAATTCCTTGTACCAGTCATTAAACATCTTGGCAAGATAGATGGTAATTCCGGTAAATATCAGTATGCCGATAAACTGAAGCCATCCGGGAATGCTCTCCTTGGTTTTCCAATAAGGAACCGCAATTTTAAAAAATGCACTAACAGTCTGACGTAACCGCAAACTCTCGTGCTTATCCGGATTATTACCATCATGCTTACGGGTTCCAAACCTGCTGAAAAAACCCTTCCTTACTTCTTTTTCCTTTATCATGTTATCCCTGTCCATCCACCTTTTCTGAAATGTCCGTCATCTATGAATTATTATCAGTGGATATTTTAATCTGCTGACGGAAAAAATATATAACTAGAGAGGCATTGTACCAAATTCAACACTGAGTGGTATTTTGTTTATAAGGGAAAGCAACTTTCTTATCGCGAATCATTGATCCAGTGCAATAAATCACTGCTTTTTTACAGTCTGCCTCAAAAACACCTTTACAAAAAGAAGCTCCCCCCAAATCACAATGATCTGAGAGGAGCCGTTGCTATTTAATAATCTGAAATAAAAAAATCTCTATTATCAGCCACCGAATATCTGTTTTTAAAAACCTGTATTCTGCCGGAATATTAATACCGGTATTTTATTATTCTTCGAATTTTATTCCGTACTTGCCTGAGCGCACGTCAATAATTCTGACAACCTTGGCTTTAGCATCGATATGAGGCATATCATCATCATCGTCAGAAATAATCTGTACAGCCTGTCCTACCTGCAAATCCCCCTCCATTAACAGTAGCGACATGCCGGTAGCACTCAAATCAAGACATTCTGCTTTAAACACCGATTCTTTGGTAACGACTCGGCACTTTATCGGTAATTCTACCCTAATAAACGTTCTACGTTCTTTGTTACTAGACATTATATTTCCATATGAATAACTAAACCAAAGAGACTGTACAAATCATTATGACAGGAATTTAGACAACTGCCATCATGAAAAAGCAAAAACATAGTGGCTGTCAACAAACAGTTCCCATATAACAAATAATCAATCTTATCCTTTTTTTATATTTTTCTTTTATTATGTTTTGGTATATTCGAAGTATTTACACACTCCGCTATGCTTATGCATGTAACCCGGATAGAAAAGATCTAAAAACATGATGCCGGATTAAATAATCTGACAGGGACTGACACCATACATCAGCATTATTTTAATTTTAAAGTTGCTGTTTTTGATTACCACACAAAAATAAAAAAAATGTTGCCAAGCATATGAACTATCTCACATCTTTCACTCCTTCTGTATTATTTTTCTTAGAGTATTCAAATTTTTCCTGAGAACCTGATCATTTATCAAATTTATTTTAATCCATGCCATTTAAATTTTTATCAAGATGTCAAGACAGGAGGTAACCTCCGTACATGAGAACAACTTTCACATCCATACAGTACAGGCTTTAAATCATTTACATAAAAAGCTTGTTATGAGACAATCATAAGTGTTTACATGATATTTTTTACAAACTGATAATAGTTATTTCCAAAAAACATCATTCCGGCACATTTAGGAGAATGCTATCAAATGCTATCAGGAGATGTTAAGTATTCATCTTTTTTGTTATAGCACTTCATATTTTGAACTAATTACCATGAATAATATCAAATACCAAAGGAATGCTCTTCATCGTCCGGTACTGATAACGTCACGAAATTCACCCGGCTGTATACGTAAAATAATATGTGAAGTTCCTAATATGACTGTAAAATCTCACATATTCATAAAATATAAAGGCAAAAAATAAGACATGCTGAACAATAACGAACATCAACAAATATCAATATACCGCAGAATATTATCTCTCAGTTCCATTCTTCTGCCATACAGACATATACTGCTGTTTGCCCTTTTTTTTATTCTGGTTTATGCCGTAACCAGAATTACAGGCATAATCATCTACCATGACGTCATCGATTTAAGAGAGACCCCGAAACTTCTTTTTAACGGATTGCGCACTGATATTTCCGGTCTAGGATATATTCTGGCTCTCCCTGTACTGCTTACCTTTATCTGGAGTTCCCTACCTGAAAAAATCAGCAGAATTTTTTTCCTGATTGAAAAGGTCTATCTGTTAGTCATAGGTTCTCTAGTATTCTTTATGGAACTGTGTACTTTTCCTTTTATGGAGGAGTACGCTACCAGACCGAACAGACTTTTTGTGGAATATATCATCTATCCGACGGAATTAACCAAACTGATGATCAACGGACATCTGTTTTCGGTTATTACTGTTCTTTCCCTGATGGCAGTCTTCATCTTCTTTTTTTATAAAGTTCTAAATAAACTGAGTATTAGGAAAAACAGTTTCAATCCTGTTTCCATTCTTATTTTTATTTTAATAGGCGCTCTAACATTTATTTCCGCACGTTCATCCTTTGATCACCGACCTTTCAATATAGCCAAAGCCAGTTTTTCCACAAATCAGATTGTGAACACCCTGACAGCCAATTCAGGTTATACGCTGGTAACCTCAATAAAAGGTATGATGTCCGAAAACAACTATACCTATGAGACTATGCCGGACGAGGATATTCTGAATACTGTCAAAACAGATACCGGTTTTGACTACTCTCCGGCTACAGAAAATAATCCCACTATGAACCACCTCTCACCTACCGGTATAAACGGCAGAAAGAATATCGTCATTATTCTTGAGGAAAGTATGGGAGCACAGTATGTCGGATTTTTGGGAGGCAGCAACCTTACACCTAATCTTGACCGTATTTATCATGAAGGTTTGGGATTTTCCAGACTGTATGCCACCGGAGTCCGTTCCGTAAGAGGAATAGAAGCAGTGACTGCAGGTTTTACCCCGACTATAAACACTTCTACCGTAAAACGCGAAAAAACCCAGAAGAACTTTTTCAATCTGGCATCCGTACTGAAGGATAACGGTTATCACAACAGCTTTATCTACGGCGGTGAATCCCACTTTGATAACATGAAGTCTTTCTTCTTAGGTAACGGATATACTGAAATCATCGATTTTAACAGCTACACCAATCCTATTTTTATCAGTTCCTGGGGAGTATCAGATGAAGACCTGTTTAACAAGGCTCTAGAACATTTTGATAACATGCATCAGAAACAGCAACTGTTCTATTCTCTGGTTTTCACCTCTTCAAATCATGATCCTTTTGAAATCATTGAATCATTCGCCGGAAATGTAAAAAACCGCGATACAGCTGTACGTTATGCAGATTATGCTCTCGGAAAATTCTATGATGAATTGAAGAAAAAGCCATACTTCAACGATACCGTGTTTCTGGTAATAGCCGATCATGATTCCCGTGCCTGGGGAAATGAACTCATTCCGGTAAAGCATTTCCATATTCCTGGAGTAATTTTCGGTGGGGGCATCACTCCGAAAATTGAAGAACATGTTGTCAGCCAGATTGATATGCCGAAAACATTGCTTTCTCTGGCCGGAATTACCGCTGATGTACCTACTGTAGGCTACGATCTTACAAACCTTCCGGAGAATTTCAACGGCCGGGCTCTACTGCAGTTCTACCAGAATTTCTGCTATCTTAAGGATGACGGCTCTGCAGTTATGATTCTGCCTGATAAAAAAATATCCACCGCCACATACGACTTCTCTACTAAAAAGCTTACTGAAAGTCAGGAGAACAAACATCTAGAGAAGGTAGCACTGGCGTATGCCCTGCTGGGCGAGCTTGCTTATGATAAAGGATTCTTCTCAGTCAAAAAAGATAAGAAGCTGTAAAAACTGATTTAAGTACTGAGACCAGCAGTCATTTTTTATATTATTTGTTCGTAATAATTTACACATAAAAAAAGCTCTAACCTTAAACAGATCAGAGCTTTTCTTCTCACAATATTCCGAAATGCTCCCCAAGTATTGTATTACTTGAGGAAACAGACCGTTAAATCCACGGCTTCAGTTTCTTTTCATAATCTGAAATCTGGTCTTCATGCTGCAGAGTCAGACCGATATTATCAAGACCGTTCAGCAGGCAGTAGCGACGGAAGCTGTCAAGAGTAAAACTGAAGGTTAAATCATTACACTTAACCTGCATATTTTCCAAATCAACAGTAATCTTCTGACCTTCATGAGCGTTGATTTCGCGATGCAGTTTTTCAACTTCCTCAGGAGTAAGCTTAACGAGAAGCAGACCGTTATTTAAAGAGTTGTTGTAGAAAATATCCGCAAAGCTGGAAGCAATTATAGCCTTGAAACCATAATCTGCCAATGCCCAAGGAGCATGCTCACGGCTGGAGCCGTTACCGAAATTCTCTCTGGCAACAAGAATACTTGCCCCTGCATAACGAGGGTAATTGAGAATAAAATCAGGATTAGGAACAGTACCGGCTTCATCAAGATAACGCCAGTCATTAAACAGATGTTTACCGAAACCTGCTCTTGATACAGCCTGCAGGAACTGTTTAGGAATAATCTGGTCGGTATCCACATTAGCCGCATCCAGAGGCACTGCTAAACCTTCATGACAAACAAATTTTTGCATAAATCCGATCTCCTAAAAATTTCTGATATCAACAAGATGACCGGCTATAGCGGCTGCAGCTGCCATTGCTGGACTAACCAAATGAGTTCTTGAACCGCGACCCTGTCTGCCTTCAAAGTTTCTGTTTGAAGTTGAGGCACAGCGTTCTCCACTTGGCACACGGTCACTGTTCATAGCTAAACACATTGAACAGCCAGGAAGTCTCCATTCAAAACCTGCATCCTTGAAGATCTTATCAATACCGAGACTCTCAGCTACATCCTTAACCTCCTGAGAACCTGGAACAACAATGGCCTGAACATGAGCTGCAACCTTTCTGCCCTTGATAACGGCAGCGGCTGCCTGAAGATCCTCCAGACGTCCGTTAGTACATGAACCGATAAACACCTTGTCAATTTTAACATCAGTAATTCTGGTATGAGGCTTTAAGTCCATATAGGCGAGAGCCTTTTCACAGGAAAGCTTTTCAATTTCATTATCAAAATCTTCAGGAGCCGGGATTAAATCATCAATACCCATACCCTGCCCAGGATTTGTTCCCCATGTTACCATTGGCTTGATTTCTTCTGCATTCAGAGTAACAACAGCATCCCACTTAGCATCATCATCAGACTTAAGAGTCTTCCAGTATGCCAGTGCCTCATCCCATACGGCATCCTTAGGAGCAAAAGGTCTGCCCTTGACATAGTTGAAGGTTACTTCATCTGGGGCAATTAAACCAACCTTTGCTCCCATCTCAATAGCCATATTAGACAGAGTCATTCTGCCTTCCATTGTTAATGCTCTTACAGCTTCACCGCAGAATTCTACGGCATAACCGGTACCGCCGGCAGTTCCGAGTTTGGTACAGATAGCCAGAATGATATCCTTGGCTGATAAATTATCACCGAGACGTCCTTTAACCTCAATCTTCATATTCTTAAGACGAGCCTGCTTGACAGTCTGGGTGGCGAGAACATGTTCAACTTCGGAAGTACCGATACCGAAAGCCAGAGCGCCGAACGCCCCATGGGTTGCAGTATGAGAATCTCCGCATACCAGAGTTACGCCAGGAATGGTTACACCAATCTGCGGACCGATAACATGAACAATACCCTGCCACTTGTGTCCAAGAGCATAGAGAGGAACACCGAACTTGTTACAGTTATCAATCAGGGTCTGCATCTGAATCCGGCCAAGTTCACCGCAGGCATCAATGCTGCTGGAAAGAGTGGAAACATTGTGATCCATGGTTGCCCAGGTTCTGTTAGGTCTGCGAACCTGTCTGTGATTATATTCAAGACCGGCAAAAGCCTGAGGACTGGTTACTTCGTGGAGCAGATGTCTGTCGATGTAAAGAATAGGAGTTTCCCCCTCATTCTCGGATACGATGTGAGCATCATAGAGCTTTTCGTATAAAGTCTTACCCATTTTTATAATTCCTTAATTTTCTTGGCTATCAAATCACCCATTGCACTAGTGCTCTGAACTTCGTGCTTGCTGGCTCCGCTTGCCATTAAGTCTCCTGTCAGATAACCTTCTGCCAGAACTGCTGACACTGCGTTTTCAATAGCCTTGGCAGCTTCCTCAAGCTTAAAGCTGTATCTCAGCATTAAAGCTGCGGAAAGAATCTGAGCCACCGGGTTAGCAATGTTCTTACCGGCAATATCCGGAGCTGAACCGCCGGCAGGTTCATAAAGACCGAAGCCGTCTTCATTAAGGCTGGCGCTTGGAAGCATACCCATTGAACCTGTAATCATGGCGCATTCGTCAGAAAGAATATCACCGAACATGTTGTTACATAACAGGATATCGAACTGGGCAGGATCCTTAACCAGCTGCATGGTGGCATTATCGATGTAGATATGGTTGAGTTCAACATCAGGATATGATTTGTGAACTTCAGTTACAACTTCTCTCCACAAAATAGAGCTCTGCAGAACATTTGACTTATCAACAGATGTTACCTTGTTTCTGCGAAGTCTGGCAGATTCAAAAGCAATCTTGGCAATTCTCTCAATCTCGAAACGATGATAGATTTCAGTGTCATAGGCTTTTTCATCTGCGCCTTCACCTTCTCTGCCCTTTGGCTGACCGAAATAGATACCTCCGGTGAGTTCTCTGACACATACCATATCAAAACCTTTAGATGAAATATCTTCACGTAAAGGAGACAAACTGTTAAGGCCCTGATGAATCTGAGCCGGTCTGAGGTTGCAGAAAAGTTTGAAATGCTTACGTAACGGTAGTAAAGCTCCTCTTTCAGGTCTCTGATCAGGAGGTAGATGATCCCACTTAGGACCGCCTACTGAACCGAACAGAATAGCATCAGCCTCCTCACAGGCCTTTAATGTTTCATCAGGTAGCGGACAGCCGCATTCATCAATAGCCTTGCCACCGACAAAACACTGCTTAAAATCAAAAGAAAGATTAAACTTTTCAGCAGTTGCTGAGAGAACCTTAAGAGCCTGCTCCATAACTTCAGGACCGATACCGTCCCCAGGTAAAACTGCTATACGTAATTTTTCTGACATTTTCTAACTCCAAAACACTGAGGTAATGTATTTCCTCAGCAAATTCATAACTAATGGACGTTTTCATCCATTAACTGACGACAATCTTCAATCAGACTGAATCAAGCGGCATCTGCCACTTAAAAAAACAAATTATTACCGCCGGCTGAATAAACAGGCTGGAATACCGGCTATTCCTCTGCTCCGGCATCAGCAGATATCCGGCTCTTTTTAGCTTCAATGAGTTCAGACCTGTATATAGCGTTACAGGCATGTATCATTGCCAGTGCAGATGCCTGGATTATATCCGTGGCGAGTCCCATTCCGTGGAATACTCTTCCCTTATATTCAACAATAATGGAAACCTGTCCCAGCGCATCCATTCCCTGACCTTTAGCCTTGATTTCATACTTTTTAAGGCTGATATCATATCCTGTGAGTCTGTAGATGGTTCTGTACATAGCATCAACCGGACCGTTACCGACATCAGCCCCGGTGAGATGCTCCCCGCCGGAAGACATCCTGATACTGGCGGTCGGAATCACATCGCCGGCACCGCTCATTACAGACAGGTATTCAAGACTGAACTGTTCCGGCTCCTCATGCAGATTACTGAAAAACAGCAAAGCCTCAAGATCATAATCAAAAACCTGTCCCTTGATATCTGCAAGTTCCTTGAATCTCTTATATACATTATCTAGATCATAGCTGTCTGAAGAATAACCGAGAGCCTCCAGGCGATGAGCTATAATGTGCCTTCCGGAACGGGCTGTAAGATTCATGGTATTTTCCTTCAGACCTACGCTCTCCGGTGTAACAATTTCATAGGTATCACGATTCTTCAGCACACCGTCCTGATGAATACCGGAACTGTGTGAAAAAGCATTGGCTCCCACAATAGCCTTGTTCGGAGCTATCGGCATATTACACAACTGACTCACCAGCTGTGATGTTCTAGTAATTTCAGTACAGTTGATGCCTGTTTCAAGATTAAGCAGACGGTTACGGGTCTTTATGGCCATAACCACCTCCTCCATTGAACAGTTTCCGGCACGTTCACCGATACCGTTAACTGTACATTCAATCTGTCTTGCCCCCTTGGCCACAGCGCTTAAAGAATTAGCTGTTGCCATCCCCAGATCATTATGACAGTGTACACTGATTCTGGCCTTGTCAATATTCGGCACCCTGTTGAAAAGCTGTTCAATGATACCGCCGAATTCAAACGGCAGAGTATAACCCACGGTATCCGGAATATTAATTGTCCGGGCTCCGGCATCAATTGTAGCCTCCACAATACGACACAAATGATCAATAGGGGTTCTTCCGGCGTCCTCACATGAGAATTCCACATCAGGAGCCTTGTTTCTAGCGTACTTTACGGCATTTACAGCCATTTCCACAATTGCATCAAAATCACGATGCAACTTATCCTTGACATGAACATCTGATGTAGCGATAAAGCAGTGAATACGATAATTGTCACATACACTAAGAGCTTCATAAGCTGCATCAATGTCTTTCTGGACGGAGCGAGCCAGACCACATACAGTACTGTTTTTTATCTCTCTGGCAATCATCTGGACAGACTCAAAATCGCCGTGTGATGAAACCGGGAACCCCACCTCCATCACATCCACACCGAGACTTTCCAGTGCTTTGGCTATCCGTAGTTTTTCTTTAAAAGACAGACTGGCTGACAAAGCCTGTTCACCGTCTCTGAGCGTGGTATCAAAAATTATAACTCTGTCCGACATAGAAACATTCTCACCTAGTACAGTATTCTCAGCCGATATGGCTCATATTATTTTCTGCCGGTCCAGTATGAGGTATTCATCTATTATTCTGAAAGAACCCGGTAGGAAACTGGGTACACCGGCAAAATTTTTTTATAATTTTAATGGTTGGTAGGGAATATGTCAAAAAGCATTAAAAAGTAAGAAAAAATAATTACATTCTTTACCTTATCCGTCACCTGCACAGAATAATTCTGAGAACATATCCGGTCATCCTGATACTCTGGCAGTCAGCATCCGGTAATCCGGAAAATGCAGTCAATACATTTAAACAACCTGACGCAATAATGTATGTTTTCTCCCATAATCAAAAAAAAATATTCTTTTCAAGGATATAAATCATAAAAGATCTGTCATATAACTACGGAAGGCTCCGTTATTGAAAAGATTACAGAAAGAAAAGAAGGTGTATAAGATCAAAAGCTCACCTGCAAAACATACAACAGAGCCGAAAAAAATCATATTCATCTGATAATTAACCGACAATACGAAAGATATTTTGTATAATATTGACCTGCAAAATGTTTGATTAGTAAGTTCAACCGGTGGTGAGCTATAAATCCGTGATGTATTTACCAATCAAACAGGATGTTACGTATAGGTCATTATCTGAATACCAGGGCTTGTTTTATAATATTTTAATGATGCCGGCCATTTTTATGGTCAGCACAACAGCTCTGTTTTACAGACCTGAATATACGCAGCTGACAGCAGTACACATGTCATATTATGCAGATTCCGCCGTCCGGAAGGATTGTCAGACGGAAAGTGCCGGCGGAATTCCGACACTGTGACACTGTCACATTTTAATAAAATTCTCAGATTATGGTACCGGACAGCACAAAGAACATCTGTCCGCATATAATAAATGATTGGGATCAGGCATGGGTTACACAACATCTCACAGCGGTAATAAATCAATAAAAAAACATGATAATTCCCATGACAACCGGAATCATCGCCCGTCATCAGGAATAAGTACCGGCAGTTCAGATACTGTCGCCGCTGTCACCAACAGTGATAATTATTCCAATCCTGATCAGCAGTACATATTCTTTGGCGGTGGTCAAGGTTCTCAGGGGAATCTATTCTCAATTCCCAGACACCATATGTACGCCATATGGATTCTGCTGACATTTTCCTTCATAACTGCCATATTTCTTCCAACACCAGAAGAAATATCCAACAAGAATGAATACTCCTGGGTTTCCACCGGACGTCTGCCAGACAGTCATGCCTACATGAACAGAAATGTTTTTTCTGAAGAAGACATCAATGCAACCGAAACTATCGACAGCGATCCCATTCCGTTCAGTGCTCTCTATGATGAAGATGATGACAGCAGTTCTGATGAGGCGGAATGGTTCACTCAGACCATTGTTCAAGGCGATAACATCAATAACATTTTCAGAAGTTTAAACCAGCCTTATGCCGTACTTAAGGCAATGGAACAGGTTCCTCAGTACGGTCAGAACATCAGCATAATTAAACCGGGAAACAAGCTGTACTTCCTCTTTAATAACCAGATGCAGATTCTTCAAATGGTTAAACCGTATGATAAACAGCATCAGTTGCGTTTTATCAGACCTACAACCGATTCTCTTGAATTCACGGCAGTCATTGAACCAATTGACGCTCATCTTACCGATCAGAATGACGATGAGGTAAAATCAACCACCGAAATAGCCGTTCAGCCGCAGAATCAGCAGTCTGCACCGAACAAAGAAAGCACCCTGACCCAGACAGATAAAAAAGAAACAGTAGCACCTGACAGCAGCACTCCGGCATCTGCAGAGGAAAAAGCCAGACGCGAACAGGAGCTCGCCAAGAAAAAGGCTGCAGAGGAAGCCAGGAAGAAGGCTGCTCTCGAAGCAGAACTCGCTCGCAAAAAAGCTGCTGAAGAAAAAAGACAGGCCGAGGAACGCGCCAGGAGAGAAATGCTGAGCAAGCGCAAGGAACTGGTGGTATTCAAAATTCAGAATGGCGACACCTTCAACAAGGCAGCTCAAAGAGCAGGGCTGACCAAGGATGAGGCGTATAAAATCACCAATCTGTACAAAGGTCGCCTCCAGCCGAAAAATCTGCGTCCGGGGGACGAGGTTCGTGTACTCTTCACCAGCAGCAAGCCTAACTCCAAAATCAACGCAGTGTCCATAAATTCTCAAAAGAACGGCAGATTGAATGCTTTTAGGGATCCGTCAAGCAATTCTTATCTTGATGATACCGGAATACACACAAAGAAGAGCACCAAATTCAACCGGTATCCTATTGCCGGTCAGATTAGGATTACCAGTCACTTTAATCCTAACAGACGACACCCTATCACCAGAAAAGTCCGGCCGCACAATGGTACCGATTTTGGCGTAAAAGTCGGCACTCCTATTTTTGCTCCTGCTGATGGTGTGGTCACCAAGGCCACCTTCCAGAATGCTGCGGGCAACTACATTGTTATTCAGCATAAAGGTGACTACTCAACCGTATATATGCACCTCAGCAAAATTCTCGTAAAACCTGGACAGAGGGTGAGAGCCAATGATCGTATTGCTCTAAGCGGAAACACCGGTGCCTCAACAGGACCACACCTTCACTACGAAGTCCGTATCAAGGGGGTTCCTGTGGATGCTTTAAGAGTGAGTCTGCCAAGCTCAGGAGCTTATGACAGTAGCAAGGAAAACAAATTCAAGACCCAGATTGCTGAATACAAGCGCAGACTTGGTATCAAGTAACAACTTAAACAACCATGTCATAACTGCCGGTTTCACCGGCACATCTCTCATTAATGGTAGAGACAGTACTTGCAATTTATATGATGTTTTTTAATTTAGTTAAAAACTGGATTACCGGTTATTCACAATATGCAGAATACAGGGAAAGATTCTATAGACATCTCCGTTCCGTTGAACACGGATATATAGGAATTGTTGAATCACCATGGAGAGAAGCTCCTGCATTTTCGTCATTTGACCAGCTGCATGCTCTGCTCTCAAATAAAGGAGTCACCTCAGTCGAAAGAGATGCCTTTGCCGTTTTCTGCTGTAAAAAGAAACTGTATGAGCCTTCTGCTATTGTCAAAGGAATGCTCTCGTCCCCTTCCGATGCCGGAAGCGTCAAATCAAGATTGAATATTCTGCTTAAATGCCTCAGCACTCCTGATGATTCAGATGAAATAGGTGCTATAAATGAACTACTGAAAAATCTTTCCGGTGATTTATAAATTTCTGACGGTTTGGGTATAATCACTTTTTTAGTAATTAAGAAAATAACTTTATTTTTTCTCGGAGCGTTACTTATAAATATTGTGAAATAAATTTACCAAATTTAATGTTTTTTAACATAAATTAACAAGTATTTAATTATTAACAACAATTCAAATAGTAATTAGAAGCTATTCACAATTATCAACATTTCACCTTAGTAAATCCAAAAAGTTCAACAGTATCAATAGTTTAAAAAAATTTAATACTTTATACTCACTCGAAATAGCCACATATTTTTACATATGATGCAGGAGGTGTTTATGTTACTCACAACACTTAATCGTACAAAGCAGGTATCTTCCGGCAATCTAAAATGGATTGATGAGATGATTCATGCCCGCGAAAAATTAATCACCACCTATTTTAAATTACTTACCCTGCCTTTAGATAAAAATGATACAGGTTCAGCAGAGTTACACCCTTCGTATGAACAAATGAGTGAATTTTGTTCACTGTTAGTCGATTATTTGTCCAGAGGACACTTTAAAGTCTACCCAAAAATCCTTACAATTATGGAAAATGTGAGTAGTAGAAGATTAACAGTTGCCAGAAGACTTATTCCGCGCATTGAAAATACTACCGAATATCTGTTAAAATTTGACGAAAAATATAGTGGCGAACTAGATGAAGGCATTATGCGTAATTGGAGAAAAGATTTAGCATATGTCGGACAATGGCTAGAAATTCGCTTTAAACATGAAGATCGCATGGTTATAGCACTACAGATAATGGATAATGCTATGGCACAAACAACAAAAGGCAAGACAAAACAATGTTCGACGAAGAAAAAAGAAGATTCACCAGAATAGCGTATAAATGTCGTGGATTCTTTACCAGCCACGGCCAGGCTTTTCCGGTGACCATTCAGGATTTATCTCTCAAGGGAGTACAGGCAGAAACAAAAAGAGATACCGGTATCGGGGTTAATACAAGGGGAAATCTGGTAATCTGTATTTCTGACTCAGACAACATCTCCATGGATGTAAAAGTTGTAAGAATTGATGGTTTAAAACTGGGAATGTACTGTCAGCGTATAGATCTTGAAAGCATGAATATCCTGAAGGAGGTATTCAGTCTTAATATCAAGGATTACAATCTGTTGAGTCGCAATCTCGAAGAATTAAATCGTTAAAACACGCTCTCAACTACATCATAACATATGTGATGCACTGAAACTACAGTTCATACTGAATAAGCATTAAACATTCCGGTATGCAGTATGAACCTTATCTTAAAACTAGTTCGATCTGTAATGTTTTTTGAAGGGGATGCATTTTAAAAATGCATCCCCTTCACTTATGTTATTAAAAAGATTTTACAGGATATTTATTAAGCAGGATAAATATCCTCAGATTACGCAAAAAACTTTCCGTAATACCCTGTCAGTAGCAGGACTATGATTATTGAAACCACGAAATACTTGTAATAGATTCTCGCAAATTCTGCTCCAGGGAGCTTTATCCCACTACCGGAATTAACCTCATTCACATAACCATTCCAGCCCCAGCCTGTTTTGCTGACACAGAACATAACCATCAGCAAGGCTCCGATAGGCAGAACATTATTCGTAACAATAAAGTCACACAAATCAAGAATATTTGAACCACTCCCAAGAGGAGTAAAACCTGACCACTGGTTAAAACCAAGGATTACAGGTACTGACAGCAGAGGGATCACCACAAAATTAACCATGGCTGACTTATGTCTTGACCAGTTAAACAACTCCATACATCCGGCAATAATCCCTTCTATCACAGCTACAACTGTAGTCAATGCAGCTATTGATAAAAACAGGAAAAATACCGATCCCCATATTCTACCGTTAGGCATCTGACTGAACATCTGAATCATTGTCTGAAACACCAGTGTCGGTCCGACATCCGGTTTTATACCATAGGTATAACATGCCGGAAATATGATAACACCGGCAAGAAGAGCTACTATGGTATCAAGGATGGCTATAATTGAAGATTCCTTAATTAAAGAATGCTTTTTGGAAATGTATGAACCGAAAATCAGGATGGAGCCGATTCCAACACTCAGTGAAAAAAACACCTGGGTCATGGCATTTAAAATAACATTAAACCAGCCTACCTTCTCAACAGCCTCCAAATCAGGCTTCAGATAGAAGGACATCCCTGCACTAGCTCCTTCAAGAGTGAGAGAATTAGCGGCCATTACAATCATAACTAAAAACATTCCGACCATACAGTATTTGGTTATTTTTTCAACTCCGTTCTGCAGACCGCGATAGCAGATAAAACATACCGTTGCTATTACCATAAATACATATGCCAGCTGGATATACGGATCTGCCTGCAGACTGTTAAACTTCGCACCGATTTCTGTTTTAGAAAGGCCGATGGTCGAACCTTCAGCCACCTGCACAAAATAATACACCAGCCAGCCGGCGATTACTGAGTAGTAGGACATCAGCATGTAAAGACCGAACATGGAAATAACCGGAATTACTCCCCATCTTCTGAAATTAGGAGAAATAGAAGTAAAGGCCTTAACGACACTGCAGCCGGATGACCTGCCTATGGCAAGTTCCACAGTAAGAATAGGTATTCCCAGCAGAAAAAGAAAAACGATATAAATCAAAACAAAAATCGCCCCGCCGCACTGTCCGGTAATAAAAGGAAATCTCCACACATTACCGAGACCTACGGCACACCCCGCAGCAACCAGTAAAAAACCGAGACGAGAAGCAAAGACTCCCCTTGTATTATTAACATCACCCATAAAGCAACCCTGTAATAATTATGTCTATATTCCTGTTATTGTATAATGCTCCGTTTATTCTTTTGCTAATTTGCGGAAATTTTTATTATAAAAACGAGACCATCTGCACCGGAGCACAGTTCTTTACAGAAATTTAAACAGGTGGCTTCCCAAAAAGAATTCATTTAAAGCCACACATAAGGCATCCAGGATAAACTCCCGGAAAAAACCAAGTCGTGCGGTACGTTACCTGCGTATTCAGTGCATCAGATTCAAAGCTTCCTGCAAAGTTTTCACCGGATATATCTTCATATCACCTATCGGCTTACGCGGATTATTATCAAAAGGAATAATCGCCTGCTTAAAACCATGTTTGTATGCTTCTTGAAGTCTTTCCGTTCCCTGAGTCACCGGTCTTACCTCTCCGTTAAGACCTATTTCACCGAATGAAATCAAATCCCGGTCAATCGGGGAATTGCGGTAACTAGAGAGGAGGCTCAGTATCAGTGGTAAATCGGCACTTGTTTCCTCAACCTTGACACCTCCGACCACATTGATAAAAACATCATGATCACCTAAAGACAGCCCTCCGTGTTTATGAAGAACCGCCAGCAGCATCGATAAACGGTTGGCTTCAGTCCCCAGTGTGAGTCTTCGCGGATTACCATACTGACAGTAGTCAACTAGCGCCTGAAGTTCCACCAGAAGCGGTCTGGATCCCTCCCAGACAACCATAACCAGAGATCCGGAGCTAACCACATCAGATCGATTTAAAAAAATGGCGGAAGGATTGCTTACTTCACGCATTCCTTTCTCCACCATAGCAAAAATACCTATTTCATTAATGGCGCCGAAACGATTCTTTTTACAGCGCAGGGTTCTGAATCTGGAATCACTTTCCCCTTCAAGAAGCAGGGAGCAATCCACACAGTGCTCAAGAATCTTCGGACCGGCAATAGTTCCGTCTTTGGTAACATGACCGATAACAAAAGTGGCAACATTATTCTGCTTGGCAAACTGTGTGAGAGCAGCCGCACCTTCTCTGACCTGGGACACACTGCCTGGAGCCGAGGAAATGGTATCGAGATGCATTACCTGTATGGAATCAACAATCAGTATCTGAGGTTTTTCCTTTTCCGCCATGGCAAGAATCATCTCAATAGAGGTTTCCGTGGCTATTTTCACACCGGCAGTATTGCAACCTAGACGGTTAGCCCTCATAGCCACCTGCTGTAACGACTCCTCACCGGTTATATAAAGTACTCTTACCCGGCTTGCCAGATGACACACCACCTGTAAAAGAAGAGTTGATTTACCGGCGCCGGGATTCCCCCCGATTAAAACAACTGAACCGGGAACAATACCGCCGCCAAGCACCCGGTCAAGTTCATTAAAACCTGACGGAATACGCGGTACGGAGCTTAATTCAACACTGTTAAGAGGAACCACCTTCTGCGAGATCTCACCGGAGAATCCCCGCATTCTGTTCATTAACACGCCGGAGTTTACTTTCGGAGTATAGCTCTGAGCAACTGTTTCCTGAATGGAATTCCAGGCTCCGCATTCCGGACATTTTCCCTGCCATTTGGAAAACTCTGCTCCACATGAACCGCATACAAATACTGAATTACTTTTAGCCATTTATAATCGCATAATCCACTGTTATTCAAATGTTTACCGTCATACCTCCGGTGTCACAGACGGACATACCGTGCTATTCTTTTTTTAGGTCGACCACCACAATCTGTGCCGGCACCCCAAGTCTCACAAAAAAGCCGGCCCAGAGAATTGTTCCATTACTAACGATAAGTTTTTTATCACCATTTTCGTAAAGACCTGATACATATCCCTTGTTAAATAACGATACCACCGTTCTAAGCACCGGCAACATTCCTCCGTGAGTGTGACCGCTTAGGGTAATATCAGCACCGGCTCCGGCACTGAGTTCAAAAAGATCCGGACGATGAGACATCATAATAATAGGAAGCTTTTTATCAATATTCTCCATTGCCTTGTAAAAATCCGGTGACTCTTCCGGAGGCTCACACCTCTGTGCCTGAGTATCCGTCACTCCGGCAATGACCAGAAACGGAACCCCATGCTCATTAACAAGTGTTTCATTGGCATTATGAAGCATTTTTATGTTTATCCGCTGCCAGACGTTTTCCCAGGACGATGTTTGGGAATAGTATTCATGATTGCCGTTCACGGCATAAACTCCGTATGGTGCAGTTATTTTTTTGAATTCATCAAGCTGCAGTTTTATCGGTTCATATTTCCCGTCAATGATATCCCCGGTAAGGAGAACCACATCCGGTTTAAGAGTGTTCACTCTGTCAATAATATCCCTGATTTTTTCCACAGATACATTAGGACCTATGTGAGTATCAGAAAGCTGGACTATTCTGAAATGCTCAGGATATTTAGGAGAACTGAAGCTGTAGAATACATTAACCGGAGGTAGACCGGCATTATATGTTCCCAGAGCGGCAATTCCCAGAGAAAGAATCATTACTGACACCAAAATAATTCTTTTTATTTTCAGATGAACATGTTTTCCGGTACAGAATTTAACAATAGTGGTAACCGTCAGAATGCATATGGAAAAAAATATGGAGGTAACAAGAAAGAACTGTGCCGCACTGGCTGCAACTATAACCGGCCCGGGGAGATCCGGAGCCAAAAGATTGCCACCGAACAATACTAGCAAAGGATTTTTTGCCGCCATTAAAAAGAAAATGACAGCCAGAACAGCCTGAAGCCATGGTTTTACCCTCAACTGTCTGATTATTGTAACGTATGCAAGAACAAAGATCAGTCCCGCTAAAAAATAAAGTGCCATCTTTTTTCCAAATCCAGTTAACCCGTAACTGCTAAATTATACCTTAAAGAAAAAACCTTTAATTCAAAAAATAATGAATCGTCAGAATACCTGTAAAAATAAAGTTTTCAAAAAAGGCAAAAAAACAGCCGGCGGAAAAGCAGAACATCTGGAAATATCCACCGCTCTGCCTCCGCCTGCTGTATGCCATGTTCAATTTATGAAACTGCCGGTTTTAGATAGCAATTCTCTGTCTGCCTGCAGTCAGTGAATAATCTTCTAAAAAATCGCCTAATAATTACCGAGCAGGTACTGATAGGCCATAAGAACGCACACTATAGCATCGAGTCCCATAGTATTGATGGTGGCATTAGCCTTTTCTCTAACAACCGGTTTGGCATGAATGGCAAATCCCAGTCCTGATTCATTAATCATCGGCAGATCATTAGCTCCATCGCCTACTGCGATACTCTGTTCTCTAGGGATATCATATCTTGCACAGAGTTCATGAAGCGTTGCCACCTTAACTGTTGAATCAACGATTTCCCCGATAAGTCCGCCAGTCAGATGATCACCGTCAATTTCAAAGGTGTTGGCCCTTACCAGATCAAGATTAAAATCCTCTTTAAGCTTGTTCACAAACGGCATAAATCCGCCGGAGGCAATGGCTGTTTTCCAGCCGTTGTTCTGCAGCAGCTTAATAAGTTCTGGAAAGCCGGGCATTATCGGCAGATTATTTCTTAAATTCTCCAGTATTGAAACAGGAGCATATTTCAAAAGCCCCACTCTTTTTCTCAGACTCTGCTTAAAGTCCAGTTTACCGTGCATAGCCATGCTGGTAATTTCAGAAATCTGTTTGCCTACCCCATAAGCTTTGGCTATTTCATCAATACACTCAATCTGAATACAGGTTGAGTCCATATCAAGAAGAATAACCCCGGGCTTTTTCAAGTCAGGAATATTCTTAACATGAATTACATCGGCATCGCCTGTGAATGATTTAAAGCTTTTATTCAAATCATCTGAATATCTGTCCGTACGGGCGATTAACACCTGTTTGTTACATGCTGTCAGAGGTTCTCTGAAGGCAAAGTTTACTCCGGCCCTGTCTGCCTCCCTTTTTATCATTTCAATATGACTGTATTTAATGCAGTCACTGATAGCACAGATAAAACCGCCGTCAAAATTACAGCTGCCGCTGGACACAATCCTGCCGTCTACAACACTGTAGTAATTAGCCAAAGGCAGTTTAGTCATCAATTCTTCATCAGTTTGGAAGGTATATTCAGCCATTTAATTTTCCTGTAAAAAATAATAATTTTCAGAATCTAATTATTCTATCTACTCTTCATGGAACCGGCCGCTGGAACTGTTCCTCCTGAATGACGAAGAAATAGACCTGTGAATTAATAGCAGCCGGACTACCGGAAGCAGTTATCAGTGCTCTCTTGTGGTATTGAACTTTATCTTTGGATATCTTTCAATAGTAAGATTAAGGTTAACCATGTTTGGAGCAATATAAGTTAAATTATCACCGCCGTCTAAAGCAACGTTTTGTGGAACCTTTCGCTGAATTTCTTCGAGAGCAGCCGGATCGTCACTTTCAATCCATCTTGCAGTTGTAACATTAACCGGCTCATAAATTGCTTCAACGTTATATTCATTCTTCAGACGTGAAACCACCACATCAAACTGAAGCACACCGACCGCACCGACTATCAGATCATTGTTGATAATAGGTCTAAACACCTGTACCGCTCCCTCCTCTGATAACTGTACCAGACCTTTAAGCAGAGCCTTCTGCTTTAAAGGATCCTTTAAGCGGATACGCTTAAAGAGTTCCGGTGCAAAGTTAGGTATACCGGTGAATTTAAGATCCTCTCCTTTAGTAAATGTATCCCCAATCTGAATAGTACCGTGATTATGGAGACCGATAATGTCACCTGCAAAAGCTTCTTCAGCCTGTTCACGATCCCCGGCCATAAAGGTAACGGCATCAGAAATATTCACATCTTTACCGATTCTCACATGATGCAGCTTCATGCCTTTTTCGTATTTACCTGAAACCAGACGAACAAAGGCGATACGGTCACGGTGTTTCGGATCCATATTTGCCTGAATCTTGAATACGAAACCGCTTAGATTCTCCTCCTCAGGATTTACGATTCTGCTTTCGGCATTTCTGGCAAGAGGAGCAGGAGCCCATGCAGTCAGGCCGTCAAGCATATGATCCACACCGAAATTACCAAGGGCTGTGCCGAAGAATACCGGAGTCAGTTCCCCTTTTAAAAACGCCTCTTCGTTGAATTCAGCACTTCCGGCCTTAACCAGTTCAATATTGTCTCTGAGCATCGCTGCAAGATCCTCACCAACAGCGGCATCCAGTTCAGGATTATCAATACCCTTTACCGTACGAACCTCCTGAATGATATCTCCCTGACCTGATTTGTAGAGATAGGTTTCATCCTTATAGATGTGATAAACCCCCTTAAAACTCTTACCGCATCCGATAGGGAAGGTAATAGGAGCGCAGACAATAGCAAGCTCCCGCTCAACTTCATCCATAAGCTCAATAGGATCTCTAGTTTCACGATCAAGCTTGTTCATAAAAGTCAGAATCGGAGTATCTCTTAAACGGGTAACCTCCATCAGCTTACGGGTACGCTCTTCCACGCCCTTGGCAGCATCAATGACCATGAGACAGCTGTCTACTGCAGTAAGTACACGGTAGGTGTCTTCAGAGAAGTCTTCATGACCCGGAGTATCAAGTAAGTTTATCAGACAGTCATTGTATGGGAACTGCATTACGGAAGTGGTTACGGAAATACCGCGATCCTTTTCCATCTGCATCCAGTCTGACTTGGCAAAACTGCCGTTGGCACCGCGACCTTTAACAGTACCGGCACGCTGAATGGCACGTCCGTACAGCAACACCTTTTCAGTGATGGTGGTTTTACCAGCATCAGGATGGGAAATGATTGCAAAAGTTCTTCTTTTATTTATTTCATTCAGAAAATTAGCATCAGCCATAATAATAAACCCAAAACAATAATTACTGCTTTATAAGCTAAAAAAATTAAAAAGACACCGTCTCCGCCGGGACGATGTCTGCAATATATTTATCAATAAACTAATCAATCTTCAGATCATCAAACGACTTGACCAGTTCATCGATACGTTTAATCTGGCAAAGGAACGGTTCAAGCTTGTCGAGAGGTAATGCACTCGGGCCGTCACATTTTGCATGATCCGGATCAGGATGAGCCTCAAGGAATAAACCAGCAAGACCAACAGCCATACCGGCTCGGGCTAACTCCGCCTCCTGCTGTCTTCTGCCTCCGGAGGCTGCTCCGTTCGGATCGCGACACTGCAGGGAATGAGTAACATCAAAAATAACCGGTGAACCGTTTGAAGCCTTCTTCATAACGCCGAACCCCAGCATATCCACAACTAGATTGTCATAACCGAATGTGGCTCCGCGTTCACAGAGAATTACATCATTGTTTCCTGATTCAGCAAACTTCTCCACTATATTGGATATCTGTGAAGGACTGATAAACTGCGGTTTTTTGACATTGATGACTTTATTACTCTGTGCAAGAGCCCGCACCAGATCGGTCTGTCTGGCCAGAAAAGCGGGGAGCTGCAGTACATCAACAATTTCGGATAGAGGCTTGACCTGATCAATTTCATGAACATCCGTAATTATCTTGACACCGAACTCCTGCTTCAGTTTTTGAAAAATTCTTATGCCTTCTTCAAGTCCCGGACCTCTAAAGGAATAGATTGAGGAACGGTTCGCCTTGTCCCAGCTTGCTTTGAATACGTAAGGAATGTTTAATTTCCGAGTAACATCAACATACTTCTCACAGGCTCTTAATGCCAAATCCTCTGATTCGAGAACATTAATACCGCCGAACAGAACAAACGGCAGATTGTTTGCTACAGCAATATCCCCGATCCTGACTACTTTGCAGTTTTCTGAAGTCATGATTTTACACTTTCCTTATATTTTAAACAGCCCAGAGTGACGCGGTCATTATAGCCCAAATCTTTCACAGTCTCAACTTGAGTGAAATTAGCGTCCCGCATCAGATTTCTAACCTCACCGCCCTGGTTATAACCGTGTTCAAGCAGCAGAAAACCGCCGTTAGCCAGATATTTTTCGGCTCCCCTTACAATATTGAGCAAATCATACAACCCCTGCATAGGTGCCACCAACGCTGTTTTCGGCTCAAAACGCACATCACCTTTGGTTAAATGCGGATCATTACCTGCAATATATGGAGGATTTGAAACAATAATATGGTATTGATGTCTAGCTTTGATATTATCATACCAGTCGCTATTAATAAGATTTATCGGCAGATTCAGTTTTTCACTATTATATGCAGCCACCTTCAGAGCCTCCTCCGAATAATCTACTGCATCGATCATAGCCCGCTCCTTCAGTTCGCTTTTGAGAGCGAGAGCCACAGCTCCAGTGCCGGTTCCCAAATCAAGTATCCGCAGAGTTGAGGAGACCTGAAGTCTGTCTACACACACAAGAGCCTGTTCGACCAAAGTCTCAGTATCCGGTCTCGGTATCAATGTATGTTCATTAACCTTTAATTCCATCGACCAGAACTCCCTCTTACCCAGAATATGAGCAAGAGGACGGCCGGTCAAACGCTCAGTCACTATATCTCTTATTTTCTGATAAAGATCATCAGAAACCTCGTACTCAGGATAAGTCAGAATAAAACTCTTGTTCTTCTGCAACACCTCTGAAACAATGAAATAAGCCTCTATTGAAGAGGATTCCCTGTCCTGCAGCATTTCATTAAGCTGCCGCATTGCTTCTCCGTATACCTCTGATGCCTGCATATAAAACCCCCGTCCATACTTTTGCTAACCTACTTTAATTCTAACAGACAAATATACTGTTTGCCCCAATAAACCAGTGATATTTGAATAAAAAACGACTTCTTTTACGGGATCATGACTGCCCCCTGAAAAACATGTTCCGCATTAAAAAACATGAAGTATCAGACATGAGACATAATGGACAGACCGGAGATTTTCTGTTTATGGTATTGAATTATTAAAAAAAAGTACCGTCACCGGTACTTTTTTAGCTCTTAAAAGGGATTATTAGCCAGCCTAACTGTTAGTTTTCATTAGCAAGTTCAGCCAGCATGTTGGCCTGATGCTCTTCAATTACCGGAAGAACCAGGGAGTCAAGATCTCCGTCCATAATATCACTTAACTTATACAAAGTTAAATTTATACGGTGATCGGTGACACGTCCCTGTGGATAGTTATAAGTTCTGATACGGTCTGAACGATCGCCAGAGCTTAATATACTGTGTCTCTGTTCCGCCATTTCCTTAGCCTTCTTCTCCTCTTCGAGCTTAGCAAGACGGGAAGCCAGTACAGCAAAAGCCTTAGCCTTGTTCTTATGCTGTGAACGTTCATCCTGACATTCAACCACCAGTCCGGAAGGGAAATGGGTTATACGAATAGCTGAATCTGTCTTATTGATATGCTGACCACCTGCTCCTGAAGCTCTAAATGTATCAATACGGATATCCTTCGGATTAATTTCCGGTGCTTCTGATTCAGGAACTTCCGGGAACACCATTACCGTACAAGCTGATGTGTGCACTCGCCCCTGTGTTTCAGTTTCAGGTACACGCTGCACACGGTGACCGCCCGATTCAAACTTCAAGATCCCGTACGCCCCCTGACCTGATACCTTAAAAATCATTTCCTTGTAACCGCTGAATTCACCTTCAGAGCAGCTCATAATTTCAATGCTCCACCCCTTCTTTTCAGAATACTTGGAATAAAGTCTGAAAAGATCTCCGGCGAAAATAGCCGCTTCATCACCGCCGGTACCGGCTCTGATTTCAACGAAGGCATTGTTATCATCCTTAGGATCTTTCGGCAACAGAAGAATCTGAATATCATGTTCAGTCTTTTCCAGTTTGGCCTTGGTCTCATCAATCTCAGCTTCAGCCATTTCCTTCATATCAGGATCATCACCATTAATCATGACATTGATTTCTTCAAGATCATCGGACAGGGTCTTATACTGTCTGAATGTTCCCACAACAGTTTCAAGCTGGGAATATTCCTTATTCAGTTCTCTGAATCGATCCTGATCGGCAATTACTTCTGCCTCCCCCAGCAAGGCCTGAACTTCTTCAAAACGTTCCACTAACGTTTCAAGTTTGGTAATGATTGATGACTTAAGCATTTTATAAACCTTCAATAAACTAAACTGCAAATTCCGGAAAATATGCGTCTGCCCGACACCGTATATACCGGCTTATCCGTCTCTTTCTGAAAAAGTACCCTTTATAAAGACGATATTCTCTGATAGTAAAACCGGATGGTAATCAAATCGCGCCCGGGTAAAAAGTACAATCAACAGAAGAACATCACAACGGGTATCTCCATAGTCAGTCACACCATCATTCTGAAAGATTAACCGGATGTTTCACCGACCATGAATAGCCAAAACTACATGTAAAATGTAACAAATGATCAGCTCATACAAGCACTGAGAGTAATCATTGAGATCATTGGATACAGACATCATCAGTATGCAGACTGTTCCGAATTTTGATATTCATGAACGGGTGCAATTTTACGCTACCACAACAAGAAGTGTCAAGATACGGCACCATACCATTAATTTAATTATCCCGATGCTCGCTAAAACTGTACAGCCGTCTTTATTTTTCCGGGATTTACCGCCCCCCAAAAAAAAAGACCTCTCTCGAGGTCTCCAAAGTTAAAAGGGTATTAATTAGGACTAAATTAGAATTCGATATAACCGGTATGCTTTACATAGCTGAAATTATAAGCCTTGGTAAATGGAGGTAAAGCATTACTCTTAATAATTGACTTAATAAACTTTGACATTTTTTCTTCCTTCTTCTATTTTTGCCCACCTGTTATCTATTTTTTCTTTTCTGTTCTGGGGTGAGCCATGTGTTTCATGTATTCTTTAATTGTCTGTCAGCTTTTTTCTTTTTATTACTTAACGTAGCTGAAACTGTACTTGCGGGTTACCGGAGCGATTGTATTCAGATTGCTTTCTTTAACGGTAAACATATTCATTAACATTTTCATTTTAAGACTCCTTAAACTTCTGAGGTCTTCTGAAATCTGTGATTCACTTAACAAGTGTCATAATACAACATTTAAAATTTCTGACAACAAAAATGTAAATATTTTTCTAATTTTTTGTAATGAAAACACTTTCATTTTATGAAAATCGTTTTCATTACCTGTGTATTATTTTTTAAATCCTTGTTTTTTGAGATTCAAATCAATTTTTACCATGTTTTTTGACGAAATTAACACTAAATTAACAACCATTTTGTGTAATTTTATTTCATTTATGTTTGAAAAACAGTCATTTTTTAACCAATAAAATTAGATATATATCAAATTGTATTTAAGACCAGTGTATAACAATCTGTTCTATTCCTGGACTTTGACTGTAACGATATATTATTATCAGCTAATGCCTTTATCTGTCGGCAGAGCACAGTAAGGCTTAAGCTATGATAAATTACGAACCGGTTAATACATCACTATGGAAATCTATAAAAAAGAATAAACTGCAGAAAAAGAACA
>OMYE01000107.1 GCA_900315145.1 uncultured Pseudomonadota bacterium
AGCTTTTACTTGGTTACGCTTCTCTGCCAGACGGTTGCCCCGTTTTTAATATCGGTAATTTTAAGGATGATATTTACGGACTCTCCGCTTCTTACGGCAGTTCCGGATACCAGATAATCGATATTCTGGGATTTTGCCACGCGTACCAGGTATGCATAGGATGTTCCGGCAACAGACCTGACAATCTTCTGCTGTACGGCATTATTGACCAGATTGAATCTGCCGGTTGACGCCAGATTGTTTTTTACCACATTGCTGTAGGAACTGGTTCCTTTGCACACACCTTTGCCCACGGAAATACTGGTAACCATCGTCAGACTAGGCTGACGTGGCTGGAATGAATATCCTGCTTCTGTTGCCAGTTCACCTAATCCTTCCGCAATAACTGAACTGTCTCCGATACAGCCTCCCTGTCCCGGCTTGCGACTGTTAACCGTCGGTTTGCTGTCAATTGTGTCCTGCTGTTCCTGCAAGGCGGCTTCACTGTCGCTGTTTGTAGGTGTATGCTCATTTTCACTTTCAACAATTACCGCAGAACCGTTGTCTTTCGGTTTTGGTTTATTACGGCCGGAGTTATCCTTGCGGGGTTTTCTACTACCGTTCTTTTTATTAGCCTGTCCCTTTGGCGGAGTGGCAGGTTTTTCCGGCTGCACTACTACCGTTTCCTCCTTTTTGCCGCCAAAAAGGTCTGACAGGATATTACAGCCGTCAAGCAGCATAATTGACGCAGCCAGCAGAGATACGGTACCGAGTTTTTTAATCAACATAAAAAGGATTATCCTGTTTAGAAGCCTAAACCAACTATTCTGAGTTTCTGACCGCCGAGCAGGTGTAAATGCAGGTGAGGAACTTCCTGACCGCCGTCTTCACCGCAGTTGATAACGAGGCGGTAGCCGTTTTCAGCAAATCCGAGATCCTTTGCGAGTTTCTTGGCAGTGAGAACCATCTTGCCGATGAGAGCGGCATCTTCGTCCTCGATTTCGTTTACTGTCGGAATAACCTTGTTAGGCACAATAAGGATATGTACTTTAGCTTTCGGACTGATATCCTTGAATGCGGTTACCTCATCATCCTGATAAACAATTTCAGATGGAATTTCATGTTTGATTATTTTTGAAAAAATAGTTTCTTCAGCCATTTTTATTATCTCCTTGATTATAAGCAGTCAGACAGCGGTAATTGCTGTAATTGAGCAGTTTTCTGCAAGACTGCCTGAATGAAATCAATTATTCTGATTGTTTTATGGCAGAATCAGTTCTTTATGGTGAATCCTGCCGGCGCATGTGTAATTGTACATCATTTTGACTCTTTTGAGGGCAGATATAGAGATTTATTTGGAAATGATTATTTTTGTCAGCTTAACTGCCGGAGATTAATCGGAATATTTTTTATATGTAGAAGGAGCCGGTTTTCTTCAGTAATCCGTTACTCGGAAAATGCGATTCTGCCGGCAGTAGATCATCCGAACCTGAAAAATTCCGGCTGTCTTTTAATGAAAGAACTGCTGAATTCATGTTTATGGATTCGGCAGTTCTCTTATTATGCCGTAAAAAAGTGTTACGAAAATGCACATGTCTGAAACTATCGGGGAAAGAAAACTGCAGGATCCTCCGGCTGTTCAGCCGGAAGGACTCTCATGCCTTAATCCTGCATGTGTTTTGAAATAACAACTTTATCAGGTCACGCATAAGGTGACGCATTTTCATGCGGAAGCCATTTTTTTCTACTGAAACTGCTGCTATTTTGTTCTTGACGGGATAACCATCGCAAGCAGCGGCAGTACCGGCAGCATAGGCCCCATAATTGCCAGAATAACTGAGACAAACATGACCCCGGTGATGTCGTAGAATCTTCTTACAGTGATGGCAAATCCCTGATACATCAGAATAAGATAGATGAAGTTCAGCAGATCATCGGCTTTATGTTCAAACATGATGGTTGCCACAACCAGAACTATAAAGAAGTAGAGTATGAACCAGCAGTATTCCGATCTGCTGGCTTTTTTATTCATGGAAAAACAGTATAGGTTGCCGTATTTGACTGCTTCAGAGAAAGAGCAGTATCTGGTATAGGATCTATATGGAGGATAATTGTCAAGCTCGTAGTCAGAACCGGATGCGCTGTAGCTGCCGGTTGCGGAGGAGAAGGAGTTTGAACTGTAACCGTAATTTGTGAAGGAGGAATTGTCTGTTGCGGATGATCCGGCGGTAAATCCGGTAGTATCAGAAAAACTGCCGTCTGTTCCGGCTCCCTGACTGAAACCTGATGTACTCTCTGAGCTGAAACCGGAATTTGAGGAAATATCCGGATTATAGACATAATGCTTCTTTTTCTTTAAATGGAAGAAGTTGTTTTTACTGTCAGCTACTTTCTGGCCGGCTGTATTACCGGCTACGGCATTGTGAACTCCGGCTGCTACTTTATCAGAGTTAACGGACGGAGCAGGTTTGGCCGGCTGTTTAACCGGATTGTCAGGAGATTTGGTATCATCATTATTTATAATAATCATGCCGGATCCTGCGGAAACCGCTGCTTCTGTCCCGCTTATCATGCCGGTGGCACCGGATGCGCGGTTATTACCGGCGACAGGGGATTTATCTGCAGCAGTATTCTTTTGAGAAGGTGTGCTGCTGAGATTGTTCAGCGGTTTTTCCTCGGCACGGGATACCGGAGCCATAGGGGCTGCAGTAGGGGATTTCTGCGGTGCTTCGGCTGTATCCGGCTTCTGCGTCCTGCTTCCTGATGACAGACTGTCAAAATTAGGATGTTTTGATTCCTGATGCTTATTACTATCTCTTAATTTTTCTCCGGCACTGGTATGTTCCATGCTGACGTCTGATTTTCTGCCGATTCCGGATGTATTCGCTGTGTTCTTTTCGGCATAATTTTTTTCTGCAGGTTTTTCCTGAGAAAATGAAACAGAAGGTTTTTCCTTAATCTTAGTATGTTCCTGAACAGAAAGCTTTTCCTGAACCGGAGTTTTTACTGTAGGTTTTTCCGGTGCCTTTAACGGGGTTTTTTCCGGTTCTCTCCTGATTTGAGCTGTTGCGACAGCTGGACCTGGAGCAGGTGCGGCATCAGATGTTGACCCTGCGGAAATCCAGAGAGCAGGACGGACGGCCAGCCTGGTGGATAGAGAGTTTTTGTCATAGGTGTCGCCGTTCTTTTTTACTGAGGTGGCATAATCAGAAATCCCGCCCATGGATGAGCAGGTGCGGAGCCACCATTCACAGTTGTTTTTAGAGTCTGTTGAAATAATTCTGCGGGAGTTCGGCGTAACCTGACACAAGCGGTCCTCCCTGTTCGGAAGATAAATATCAAGTTCGTCACTGCTTAAAAGAAAAACCCGGTCTTCAGTTATGTTTTCGTCAGTATCCGGAGTGCTGTCACCGAGAGTGTTCCGGTAGCGGGAAAGATCCTTTTTGAAATTTTTAATTTTAGAAAGGCTGATAAGATGCTGTTCTCCGGTCGTGAAGGCCTTGTTTAAAAAGTCTTCGTTACACCATTTTCTCAGGGAGCATTTTTCCCAGGTGAGCGATCCGGAACTGCTGCTGAAGCCCCGGTCATTGATGTACTGCCCGTCTATGGCATATCTGGATAGAAGAAGTATTCTGCCATGATCATTCCTGAGGACAATCCATTCCATCGGTTCGGTGGTATTGCTGTCATTAAAGTAATATTTACCAAAGATGACGGTATCGTTCTGCTGAAGTTTATCCAGTTCTTTACTGTTTTCTGTGAGATTGTACTTTGTCATGGTTATATCCAGGTGATTTGTTTTATATTGTTGTATATTCCTGTCCGGATATCCGGTGTCTGCTGAGAAAAAGCTGTGATAATGATAATCTGTATACAGCACTTCCGGTATACATTCAATTAAAAATCACATGTGACGGCTTATTATTTGTTTAAGATTACATTTTATTCATTTTTTACTGAATGACCGGTTTCACTTTAAGCTGTACTGTCTTGTTGTCATAAAGCCGTCTGTACAGGTGTCTATTTCCAAAAAATAAAAAATACAGGCGCATAGAGTAGCACCTGAATCATCTTCCTGAGTGAGAATCTGCATCAGTATCCGGAGCGGGCATTTGGAGTCGGTATTTGGAATAAGCATTAGAGTGAGCACTGAAAGAAGGTTTCAGGTAAAAAGAATTATTGTTATAACCTCCGGTATGTCTTAGAATTAGTGGCCGGGATAAGTCCGGGGATAGGTTCGGGTAAAACAGGAATATTTTCCGGAAAAGAAAACAGTCCCTTTGAATAGTAGCAGAACGGAAGGTTATCATGTTTTTAGTTGATTCTCACTGTCATCTCGACAGTCTGGACTATGAGAATGTTCATAGTGACGTTAAGGATGTAATCAGAAAGGCTCATGAAGCGGGGGTTACTCATTTTCTGGCTCCGGGAGTCGATTTTGAGAGCTTCCCGAAAATGTATGAAATGCTGAAGGATTTTCCTGAGGTATGGTGTGCCGCTGCTCTGCATCCGGAAAATATCAACGAGGGGAATAAGAACTGGAGCGACGGTATGCTGAAGGAATACCTTTCTCTTGATAAGGTCATTGCTCTTGGGGAGACCGGACTGGACTTTTTTAATACCCCGGAGACCAGAGATATTCAGATTGAAAGCTTTGTAAGGCAGATAAATATTGCCAAGGAGATGCAGAAACCGTTGATTATTCATTCCCGAGGTTCAGCAGGTTTATGCATTGATGTGCTCTCATCTGAGGGCGGACGTGACTGCGGCGGGGTGATGCACTGTTTCTGCGAGGACCGAGATACAGCCAGAAAAGCCCTTGATCTAGGCTACTATATTTCATTTTCCGGAATCGTAACCTTTAGAAATGCTGAGAATGTCCGTGAGGCCTGCCGTTATGTTCCTCTGGATATGATGCTGGTGGAAACGGATTCCCCTTATCTTGCTCCGGTTCCAAAAAGAGGTAAGCCTAATGAGCCTGCATTTGTGGCATATACCGCCAGAGCTGTAGCGGAGCTTAAATCGGTTGATTATGAAACACTGTGTGATATTACCTCAAGAAACTTTGCTGACTGTTTCAAGGTGCAGCTCTTTTAATATCTGAGGAGAAGCTGTCTTTTACGTATGGCTTTTCCTTGATTTTTTTTCTGTATGTACTTTCGTCTGTGGCGCTGTTACAAGTTAATCCATAGTGCCGGATGAACCCAAAAAGGGAGTTCTGTTGAATTCCTTTTTTTGTAAAGAGCAAATAATCTAAGTAGGAGAGGACGAGGCAGAACTGACCGATGGTAATGTACTCTCTCTTTCTTATTATTGCTCCGGCTTGAGAAAATTAACAATATCAAAGTAAGTATCAAGGTAAGTGATAAAATCTTTTAGTCAAAGTGTTATTGATAGAGAAAACAGAAACATTGGAAGAAGGTATAAATATTCCAATGACCAGCGAGTTGGAGAGAATTTTAGAGTACCTGATAAAGAAGTCTACTAATCAGTTCAGTGGTTGATAAGCAGTTCAAGATCATCTTTTATTTTAAGCATCTGTCTGACTCACGTTGTAGGCTCTGCTGTTACTAGAGCGTACTTTAGAACTAACTACTTCGAGGAGCGAAGACAGGTGCTGGAGAAGTGTCCCAATCATCTTCATGAACTGCTGAGAGATATTGTAGTTTTACAATAGTTGAAGTAATTCACATGCTTTGTGAAATAAATCACAAATTTTTTAAAAATAAATTAAAGTAGATGATTCTTACATTGATGATTTATAGAAGGCGACAATGACTAAGGAATTACATTTAGACAGTCAAGATGTGGCAGCTTATATAACCAAATTTTGTGCTGATGAGAATTACTTTATAAATCTGACAAAACTGCAAAAACTGATGTATTGCGTATATGGTGCAGTTCTATCAATTTCTGATACTCGTATCTGTGACGAGCATCCTAAGGCTTGGGAACATGGCCCTGTTTTCCCTAGTGTCTATAACTTCACGAAAAAGCACTCTAATTTCATTGATGCGTTAATTAATAGAAACGAAGATGTTTTTGAGCATCTTACTGAAGTCCAAAGAAAAGCGATTGAAGCGACCTTAAAATTATTCGGTAAATACAGTGCTACAACATTGGTTAATTGGTCTCATTCAGAGGATGGTGCCTGGTTTAAATGCACCCATGGCGGTCGTGATTTACATCAGGAGATCCCTGATGAACTGATAGCAGATTATTTCAAAAAGATAATAATGAGAAAAAAATGACTGAACATAACCATGCACAGGATCTTAAAAACTATGCATATATGATATACTTAGTATAGTAAATATATTGTTTTTGAATAATTTATATAACAAAAAAGCGTTTTTCCTGTATAATTCATTTGCCTAAAAAAATCATTAAGAAAAACGCTATGAACACATTATACCAATCCTTTTCCAGTCACTGCAAAGAATTTCTTTCTATTCTTATTTCCTCATTCTCACGA
>OMYE01000109.1 GCA_900315145.1 uncultured Pseudomonadota bacterium
CCAATCATATAATCGAACCAAAGATACACACAGACTGAAACAAGTACACCTGCACCGATGAATGCCAACATCAGTTTAAAAAAACTACTTTTTTGACGTTCCCTTATCTCTTCACGCCATGGTAAAAGGTTTATATTGGACATGGTTCAAAACTCCTTAATGCCAAACCTAAAGCGGTCATAAACTTGTAGCCTTGAGGGTTTTCTTCGTTCTTGAACTTAGGGAACTGCTTAAAGATATCAGGACACTTGACATCCTTTCTCAAAAGAGAAACCATCTGTTCAGTTAAACCATTTAACAAGCAACCGCCACCAGTCAGGACTATTACGTCCAAATCATGATGGGTTGATGATGAAGTAAATAATTGAATGTTACGCTTAATGTTTTGAGCTAATTGAGTCATAAACGGATTAATAACTTCGCTTGTAGCATCAGCAGGCATTCTGTTCTGAACCTTTGACTTTTCAGCATCTTCATATGGTAAACCATATGCATTACATAAATTCTGAGTAACATTATCGCCACCGAAATTCTGTAAACGCTGATAAATTACTTCGCCCTTATAAACTACGCCGAAAGTCAGTGTAACAGCACCGACATCAACTATACCTACAGGCTTTTCATCACATAAGTCATCAAATCCAGGAACAATCTGCTTGATAGCTCGTGCCAAGGCATGCACTGAAACGTCCACAACCTTAACTTCCATACCTACTCTATCAAAAACAACAACACGCTGTTCAACACTTTCGGTACGTGCACCACTTATCAGAACATCCTGCTTCTGATTATCAACAAAATTATCACCTAGGACTTCATAATCAAGATTGATTTCTTCCAGTGGGAAAGGAATTAACTGTTCTGCTTCTGAATTAATGAAATTACTTAACTCAGAATCACTCTGACCAGCATCTACCTGTATCACCTTGGAGATAACACTTGATCCCGAAACAGATGTTGCAATATATCTTGGTTTCTGCCCTCCGTTCTGAGCAATATTTTTCATCAATGTTCTTACGGCATTCACTACCTTTTCGATATCATTGATCTGATAATCAACAATCGATCCCTTTGGTGTAGGAACCTCTGCGACCGAAGTAATTTGAACATTGCCAGGCTTTCCAGTTATTGCAACAGCCTTTATAGATTGGCTTCCAAAATCCACACCTAGGAGAGGATATAGGTTACCTTTGTTTTTCATTCCAGCCATATTCGCATCCGTGCTGTTTAACATTTTACTCGTTCCATTATGATAACTTTTATTTTAAGTTTGTTGTCAAAAAATAGTTTTATTCATGTACTCTATTTTGAGCTAGGTAACAAATTAATATATAATTAGTTTAATTTAGCTCATTACAATTGGAATAAAAAAATGATTTTTATATGGTTAAGACGAATAGTCTGGTTTTTTCTATTCGTTTTCAGTTTAGGGGTAACTGTCGGATGCTTTTATTATTACCATGTTCAAAAAACCCTGCCTGATGTTTCACAATTAAAGGTAGTAACCTATGAAACCCCGCTACAAATATATTCTGCAGACAATCTGCTTATTGGGGAATTCGGCGTACAGAGAAGAATCCCTTTAACAATAGACAAAATTCCTCAAAGAGTTAAAGACGCTTTTATTGCCATAGAAGACAGACGTTTCTATGAACACCCCGGAATCGACCCCATCGGTATTATCAGAGCTCTGTATGTTTCAATGCTTCATGGAGAAAAAAAGCAGGGAGCAAGTACCATAACTCAGCAGGTAGCACGAAACTTTTATTTAAGCCGTGAAAAAACATACATAAGAAAGCTGAAGGAGATTTTTATTTCCTGGAAGATTGAACAGGAACTAACCAAAGACGATATTCTAGAGCTTTATTTAAATAAGATTGAACTCGGACATCATGCTTTTGGTGTAGCTGCAGCAGCCTACATCTATTTCGGTAAAACTGTTGATGAACTTACTCTCGGAGAAACCGCCATCATAGCCGGATTACCAAGAGCTCCTAGTAATTACAATCCTATATCCCACCCTGATGCCGCCAAGGTAAGACGTCACCTTGTGCTGAACGCAATGCTAGAAGAAGGAAAGATTACCAAGAAGGAATACGATGAAGCTGACAATGAGCCGATAAATTCATACTATCATGCACCAAAGATTGAGGCTGACGCTGGATATGTCGCTGAATCAATCCGGCAGACACTTGAAGCAGCCTACGGTGAATCTATATATACTGAAGGCTTTAAAGTGTATGCCACTGTTGACAGCAAAGTCCAGGACAAGGCGAATGAAGCCGTTTTTCACGGTCTGACCGACTATGACCTCAGACATGGATACAGAAAACCGGAAAATCTCGCAGAACTAGGTGTAGAACTGAGTAATAAAGAGGAAATTCTTAAAATTCTTAAAAAGAAAAATATATTTGAATTTATTAAGCCTGGTGTAGTTCTATCAACAAGTTCAAGCAACTCAGTCAACTTTATGAAACATGATGGAACGGAAGCCTCATTAACATGGGATAACATCAAGTGGGCTTCAGGTTACAACAACCATAACAAGAATGCTAAACATCAGGTTGACAAGATACTTCTTCCTGGTGACATTATTTATGTATATGAAAAAAGTAAGGATGTATATGCTCTGAGACAGGTTCCTCAGGTTCAGGGAGCTTTGGTTTCTATTAATGCCCAAACTGGGGCTATTTTAGCCATGGTCGGAGGATACAGCTATAAGCAGAGCAGCTTTAACCGTGTGGAGCTATCCAAACGTCAGGCAGGTTCAAACATTAAACCATTCCTGTACAGTGCGGCACTAGCACGCGGCTATACTCTTGGAAGCTACGTTCTGGATGACAGATTCAGTATGTGGAATCCATGGAGCAAGAAAACATGGTCACCAAAAAATTCACCTAACGTATATGAAGGCTACATCCCTTTACGTATGGCACTGGCAAAATCAAAAAACGTTGTATCCGTAAGATTATTACAGAAAATTGGCGTACACAACTTTGTTAAGCATCTGAAAAAGTTCGGTATAGAGGTAAATAATAAGTACTACCAGAATCTTTCCCTTGCCCTAGGCGCTTACGAAATAACACCATTGCAACTGGTTACCGCCTACAGTACATTTGCCAACGGTGGCTATAAAGTAGAACCGTACTTAATTGATAAAATTACCATCGGTGAAGATGAGCAGGTTATATTTGAAGAAGATCCTGCTATTGCATGTGATTTCTGTAATGACGCCGTCCAGAATACCATAGAACCGGAAATCATCCCTGAAGAGGCTGAGTATTTAAAAAATAATAACTATGCCAACCAGGTGATTACCCATGGTAATTCATTCCTGATAAGCAGCGCCCTCAACAGTGTTATTCAGGGAGGAAAAGGACCTAAAGGAGCCTTTAACGGAACAGGAACCCGAGCAAGAGCAATGAACAGACCGGATCTCTGTGGCAAAACAGGAACCACCAACGAGAGCCGTGATACCTGGTTCAGCGGTTTCAATGCCAACATTGCGACTACTGTCTGGGTCGGACATGATAATTTTGCCAAAACTCTCGGCAGAGGGGAAGCTGGAGCCAAAACAGCACTGCCTATCTGGATAGAATTCATGTCCTTTATGTTGAAGGATCAGCCTTTAGCTCCGGTACAGAAACCTGATTATGTTGTTCTAAACAGGATGCTGGGATATCCTGAATATATGATTAGTAATGCAGACGACATAAATCTCGGTGGTGACATGTCATCAGACAGTCAAATGTTTATTCAGGAAAATACAGATGGTACTGAAACCAAACCATATACTCCATCCCAGCCTGTTAAAAAACCGGAAACAATAGAGGATTTATTCTAAGTAATGGTTTCAAGAATAAAAATTCCTTCCTGACTTAAGGAAGAATCTTATTTTCACTAAAACTGTCAGACCCCGCGTGTCTGACAGTTTTTTTATTTAGAATGCCTTACAGTCTGAAACATACCTTTCACCGGACGGCAAAGGACACCTCATTTTAAATAATACCGGTCATAATAAGGTCAGTAATTAAATCACTACTCCCCTCCCCCGCTATTTTCAGACAATAATCTTTTCTGAGATGGAATTATTTGAAGAAAATAAAGAAAAGGCCGGTAAATATCTTAAGTGTAATCTGCAAATGGTAGAATTCGAGTTAATCCTGTCCAGGCAAGGAGACTCTCAACTTGGTAGAACAACAAGTTTTTCAGTAAAAATTATGCCTACTATGAACCCGACAAAGGAAATCAGTCTCGCACAACCTTTTCTGCCCAGTCACCGCTTTCTACACTTTTTACAAAATCATATACTGTATCAGGAGCCAAAGGTTTTGCAAAATAAAAGCCCTGTATAACATCCACCCCCATAGACTGCAGATACTGTAACTCATCTATTTTTTCCACGCCTTCAGCTATCAGGGATAAATCAAATGCTCTAGCTAACATAATTATAGCCTTAACAATCTGCTGGTTCTCCTTGTTATTGCCTATATCTGTAATAAAGCGTCTGTCTATCTTCAGTTTATCAAGAGGAAAATTACTTAAATAACTAAGATTGGAGTACCCCGTCCCGAAATCATCCATAGTAATTTTTGCCCCCATACTTCTAAGTTTCTCAAAGGAAGCTCTAGAAGCATCATCCTTACTCATGAGCATACTTTCAGTAATCTCCAGCTCAAGATATTGAGGAGGATAATTGAGTTCTTCAAGTACGCTTAATACTTTCGGCAGAAAATCCATACGATAAATCTGCTTTGCCGAGAGATTTACAGCAATAGGATACATCTTGCCATACTGCTTATTCCACTGAAGATTCTGAATCATTGCCTTCCGGAGAACCCAGTCTGAAATATGTATAATCAGATCCGACTGCTCAGCTACCGGAATAAAATCACATGGAGAGATAAATCCCAGTTCACTGTTATTCCAGCGAATCAAAGCCTCAAAGCCAAGAATCGATTTACCGTCCACTGATACTTTAGGCTGATAATGAAGAACAAACTCTTCGTTATCCAGTGCAGAACGTATATTCATTTCTATTTTTATACGTTTAAAATTAGCTTTACCGATTTCTTCATCGTAAAACACTATTCTGTTTTTTCCCTGTTCTTTAGCAACATGAACAGACATATCAGCCTGCCGGACTAGATCCTCATAATTATCACAGTCCTTTGGATAGATGCTCACACCTATTGATATGTTTATGGTTACATTCGAGTCAAAAATATCATAGATTGAATTAACATGTTTTTTAATGTCTTCACAAACATTGGTGACATAATCATATGATTTTAAATTAGGCACCACTACGGCAAATTCATCTCCGCCGAATCGTCCTACGAGAATTCCCTTATCACTGGCATATTTTTTCAGTTTTTGTGCTATTTTTTTCAGAATCTCATTTCCGACACTATGACCGTACAACTCATTAATATCCTTAAAGTTATCCAAATCGATACAGATAAAAGCAAGTTGAGATTCATTTTCTTTGGAAATGGTAAGCATTTTGGTTATTTCAACAGACAAGGAAAGTCTGTTTGATATTCCGGTCAGATAATCATTATAGACAACTGAATGCATTAAACTTTCACTTTTCTTTAAAGCAGTGATATTAAATGCAATACCTCCAAGACCATAACAATTTCCATTTTCCTCCAGTAATGGAAATTTTGTTGTTTCAAACCACAGACCAGTTTTTTCATTCTCTCGGTATACATAAGGCTTTTTTGATTCCTTAACCATCAGGTCATCACGATAATAGCCTTCAGCAAGCTTAGCCGGTGCGAGCTCCTTGTCTGTCAATCCGTATATAGATGCTTTGGATCTGTCAAACATCTGTGCATAAAACTTATTAACCCACACCATTTTAAAATCCTGATCTTTAAACCAGATCGGGGCCTTAATCAGATCGCATAATGTCTTGAAACTGCTGTTTTCTCTCGACATAGAAACAAGTTTTCTTCGTTGTTTCTTAATACTCATAGATAAAATGATTATTATCAGAACTAAAACCAGAATAGTTACAGACAAAATCAACACAGAAATATCCGACATTATTTTATAACCCTGCAAATCAAATATAGTTATGCTCATGGATAGAGGAGACCTGATAAAGGATTGATTTGTTTTTCAACAAAATAAGTACATAACCGGAACCGGTAGACAGACCATAGCCGATTATAAAAGCATAAAAAAATAAAGTTACTCCTTCCCACATAACAGTACCATAAATATGCCGTTGCTATTATGTTACAAAAATAAAAATGTGAACTGTTATAGGATAATT
>OMYE01000019.1 GCA_900315145.1 uncultured Pseudomonadota bacterium
CTTAGAATTTTGAGGAAAAAACATCAAAAATTTTTAATGATAAAATATAAAATATATATAGAATAGAGTTTATCTTGACTTTTTAATTCATCTTGACTTCCACTAAAGTGGTATAAACTTTTAAGTGTAGTTTATACCTCAAAAGGTGTATATAATAGAAAATTGTAAAAAATTAAAAATATTATACCATCAAAGGTGTATATGATAAAAATTTATAAGGATCCATAAGGACTTATAAGGATTATGCCACTTTAGTCGTAGTATACAATTTTAGGGTCACGTGATATAATTTTGACTTGAGGAGGAAGATCAATGAGTAAATCAACACAGATGATCGCGAGTGAAGACAATCTGATTAGAATTACAGCATGGGCACGAAACGGACTTACTGAAGAGCAGATTGCTAAAAATCTTGGTATATCATATAATACGTTTAAAAGAGCTAAAAAAGATCCTGATGTAGGGGAGCTAATCTCTGCTGCCCTAATAACTGCTAAAGATGTAGTTGACTTTCAAGTTGAAAACCAACTGTTTAAACGCGCGATCGGATATGAATATGAAGAAGTAAAAGAAGAGTGGGAAGGCGGAGTGTTGACTAAACGAACTGTTACTAAAAAGATGGTACCGCCAGATGTATCTGCTCAGATTTTCTGGCTTAAAAACAGAAAACCTACAGAATGGCGTGACAGACGAGAAGTCGACAATACTATTGCACTCGAGAAACTTGATGAAGTATTAGGTCAGATCAAGGGATGCGAGTAATAATTGGATATTTACAGCAGATCATGTTGTAGATATATGACTCACTATCTTCCAAGGGGTTGAGTCGCAAGGTTTTGTTGCGGTAGCAACCTTGTCAAATGATGAATCGCAACAGCAGGGTCGATTATTAAGGCGCAATCGGCCCTGACTCATTGCCCTGTAGCCAAATGGTAAGGCATGGGATTTTGATTCCCACATGTGCGAGTTCGATCCTCGCCAGGGCAGCTAAGGAGATGAAACGATATGCCGTTTAGTAAAAAGCAACAAGAATTTTTCGACAATTGCAACCATCGTTGGAATATTAAAGTTGGAGCGACACGATCTGGCAAAACATATGGCGATTATTATTGGATTCCAAAGAGGATCAGAAATCGAGTTAACAAAGAGGGTGCCTCTGTAATTCTAGGTGTTAGTAAAAGCACCATCGAAAGAAATATCTTAGAGCCCATGAGAATTAAATGGGGTCAGGACCTGGTCAGAAGTATTTCTACAGACAATACATGTTACTTGTTTGGTGAAAGAGTCCATTGCCTTGGCGCAGAAAAAGTTTCTCAGGTCAGTAAGATCAGAGGCATGAGTATCAAATACTGCTATGGGGATGAGGTTGCTGAATGGAATAAAGAAGTATTTGAACTGTTAAAATCCCGTCTTGATAAACCATATAGTTGCTTTGACGGGGCATTGAATCCGGAAGGTCCTAATCACTGGCTGAAAGCATTCCTTGATTCTGATGCAGATATATATCAGCAGCATTATACAATATTTGATAATCCGTTTTTACCAGAAGAATTTGTTGAACAGCTTTGTAAAGAATATGAAGGCACGGTATATTATGACCGTTATATATTGGGAAATTGGGCTCTTGCTGAGGGCTTGATTTTTCCTATGTACGAGGATGCAATAGCTGATGTAGCAAATGGAGGAGAACCAGAAGAATACTGCTTGTCCATTGACTATGGTACCATGAATGCTTTTGCTGCTATCTTATGGGGAAAATACGGCGATATTTGGTATGGACTAAAAGAACTATATTATTCAGGCCGTGATACCGGCATTCAAAAGACTGATTCTGAATACGCTGAAATGCTGGATGAATTTGTGGGCTCACTTACGGATCTTGAGACGATTATAGATCCCTCTGCCGCTTCATTCATTACGCTGCTTAGAAGGAAGGGCAAAGGAAAATATCGGGTAAAAAAGGCAAAGAATGATGTTGAAAACGGAATTGAAGAAACTGCCAGAGCTTTGAAAATTGGATTGATCAGAATTTCTAAGTCTATGAAGAATTGGAAAACAGAAGCTGGCGGTTACATATGGAAACCTGATGCACCAAAAGATGAGCCAGTAAAAGTCAATGACCACCTGATGGATGCCACGAGATACTTCGTAAAAACTAAAAGGATTGTCGAACAATATGACGATAATTACACGTCGCCATTTGGATCAAGTGCTAATGCTGAGTCGGCAGCTAAAGCACGACGCTATGCTAGCAGATTTGTTGGAGCTGGAGGCGGAGGTATGGAAAATTATCAATCGTATAGATATTATAAATCGCCATTTGGGAGGAGATATTAAATGCTGACATTTCAGGATTTTGAGAAGGTAACTGATAAAGCCTCATTCATCAGCAATGCTATTGCCGAACATGTTCATAGTGATGAATATAAAATTGCTTGTTCAGCAAATGCATATGATCATCAGCTTAATGAAACTATTTACAATTACGTGCAGCTGATTTTCAGCACATTGGGAACACCTATTGAAGATTTTACGGCAAGCAATAATAAGATCGCTAGCAATTTCTTCCATCGGCTCAATACTCAGCGCTGCACATATCTTTTGGGTAATGGTGTATCGTTTTCAGACAATATAGAAACTTATATAAATGAAAATGGTGTTGAAGTTCAGACGGACACTACTAAAGAATTCCTGGGATCTAAATTTGATAATGATATATATAATTTGGTTTATTATGGACTAATTCATGGCAGGAGCTTCGGCTACTGGGTTGAGGATTCAAAGCGTGGAAACAGACTTTATACCTTTGATCTTACAGAATTCAAGCCTTTGCCGGACGAAGAAACTGCTGCTCTTCGGGCCGGCATTAGATTTTGGCAGATCGACGAAACTAAGCCGATGTTTGCAGTCCTCTATGAAGAAGATGGTTTTACGAAATATCGCAGTGAATCCGGTTATTCTGATTTTAAAGAAGTTCAGCCAAAGCAAGCATATAAGCAAATTGTAAATACTACTGAATTCGATGGTTCGGAAGTAGTAGGAGAGGAAAATTATTCTACTCTGCCGATTATTCCATTTTGGGGTAGTAATTTACATCAGTCTACTTTAGTTGGCATGAGAAATGCTATTGATAGTTTTGACCTGATCAGATCTGGATTTGCTAATGATCTTTCTGACTGTGCACAGATCTATTGGCTGCTGTCAAATTGTGCTGGCATGTCAGATGCGGAAGTTGAAAGATTCAGGGACAGGCTGAAATTTAATCATATTGCTGTAGCTGATACTGATGAATCCACTGTTACGCCATATACTCAAGAGATTCCCTATCAGGCTAGAAAAGAATATTTGGATCATATCAGGGCGGGTATCTATGAAGATTTTGGTGGCCTTGATGTTCACACAATTGCAGCTGGAGCCACTAATGATCATATTGATGCAGCATATCAACCGATGGATGAAGAAGCGGATGATTTGGAGAAGCAACTTTCGGAGTTTTTCCAATTATTTTTTGATATGCTGGATATTCAGGATACGCCTGTATTTAAAAGAAATCGTGTTTCTAATGAACGTGAACAGACTGATATGATTCTTTCTGCAGCAGACTATCTTGACGACGAAACTGTTTTGAAAAAGCTGCCGTTCATTACTATTGATGAAGTTGCAGCTATCTTGGCAAGAAAAGATGAGGAAGATGCGGATACTTTTATGCAAGAGGATACGGAAGAAGCTGAAGATGAGACCGTTGCTGATGATGAAGACATGGCTGATAATAACGATCAAATAATGGAAGCCTTTAATCAGTATGGAGAGGATATAATCAGCATGCTGGAGGAGCTTCTCATGGAGGGCGATGATGAGTAATGTTGACTATGATCCTAAAAAAGCTCATGAATATTACATGAAGCGCAGAAAACTCAAAGGGAGAAGATCTACTAAAGGATTTAATCAAACTCAAAGAGAACAATGGGAATATGCCAAAGCCCAGCTTGAAGAGCAGCACGATAAAGCAAATCAACAAATCGCCGCGGATAAAGCACGCAAGTTAAAAGAATTATCTGAACAACTGGCAAAACAAAGAGAAGAAATGTCCGAGAGAGCTCAAGACTTAATAAGTGATCTCAGAGATAAACTGAGGGATATGCCTAAAGAACAAAGGGCCCTGATGAAAGAAAAAATTGAAAAACTGATCGGAAATATAAGGAGTGAACTTAAAAGTAATAAACAGAAATTAAAACAATTTGGAAAATTAAAAAAATCGCAAATTTCTGCTAGTGCAACAAAGGCTAAAGAATCTGAAGCAAAAAGTCATGAATCAAGGCTTGATAAAGCGATAGAAACCATAAGAAGAAAGAATAGCGTAAGTGCTATGAAATCTACAGCTCAACCGACAAAATCGATCGCCAGCGTCAAATCGAAAGGCACAAAGATATCATCTGGTTTTACGTCTGGAACCAATGCTACAAAGAAGAAATCTAAGAAAAAGTAATATTTAAAGAATAATTGAGGTATCACTAATGGCCGATCTTGGTGCGACATATACTGACGCTGCTTTAAAAGATTTAGAAAAGCAGCTAAAGTCTGTTTATAATAGCACATATAAGGATATATTAAAAAAGCAGAAGGATTTCAATGCTGCTTATGCAAAAAAAGAAGCTAAATATCAGTCGCAATTAAGTTCCGGTCAAATCACTCAAAGTCAATTTGACTCATGGAAAAAGGGCCAAGTTTTTCAAGGTAAGCAATGGCAGGAGAAGAAAAAACAAATTCTTGATACGTTGTATTCCAGTAATACAATTGCAACTAAAATGATCAATGGCCAAGCTACTGATGTATTCGCATTCAATGCTAGTTATCAAGCGTTTAGTTTAGAGCATGAAGCAGGAGTCAATTTTGGATTTAGTCCATATGATTCGGCTACTGTTACTAACTTGATTAAAAATAATCCTAAATTATTGCCTGAATGGAAAATTAATCAGCCAAAAGACTATAAATGGAATGAAAAAAAACTTAATCGTCAAGTAAATCTTGGTATCATAGAAGGTGAAAGTCTCGATAAAATTGCCAACCGTCTTTGTGATGCATTGTCTACTCAAAATTTTAATCACATGAGGACCTTTGCTAGAACAGCCATGACTGGAGCTCAAAATGCAGGTAGAGATTTAAGTTTACAAGCAGCAGCAGATAAAGGCATAGCTCTTAAAAAAGAATGGATGTGTACATTAGATGGCCATACGAGAACAAATCATCGAATACTTGATGGACAAAAAAGGCCGTTAAATAAGCCGTTTGAAGCTGACGGCATGAAAATTCGTTATCCTGGAGATCCAGAGGCCCATCCATCGATGGTATATAACTGCCGTTGTACTATGGTTGCTGATCTAGAGGATTATCCTGCTACATATGATCGCTATGATAATGTTGACGGCAAGCCCATAAAAAACATGACTTATAATGAGTGGGCTGATGCTAAGTCTGCTGGTAAAGATATTAATCCAACACCTTTAACCTTTTCTCATGCCAATATACCTACAATTTCTGCAGCGACGGCGGATGTATCTGATCTTATGGATCTGTTTAAAGATAAAAAAATGTCAAATGTATATACTGACATGAAAAATCTTGATACTAAATCTGCAAACCAATTTTATAAAGAGCTCAAAAATATGGGCAAACCTAGTGAAGTTTGGCAACAATACCTAGACGGTACATTGCCCATGGCCCAGTCTGATAAAATAACTCAAATGCTTACTGATTACGCGGATAAAGCGGGGTTATTAAAAAAGGAAGTAAATATTGCTGAGCAATTTCTCGGTAAAAAGATGTCCAATGTATATACCGAGATGAAAGCTGCTGATACAAAATTGGCTAACCAGTTTTATAAAGAACTTAAAAGCATGGGTAAGCCCAGCGACGTATGGCAAAAATATCTTAATGGTGAACTGGATGATAAACAAAAAGAAGCCATTGAAAAATATTTAAAAAAACATCTCGGTAAAGATACGGATCCTCTTGGTGCTGCTGCATCAGGTGTAACTAAAGCTGCTGAAAAACAGATAAAAGATCTTTTTTCTGATGATCCTTATGATTTGCCCGATAAGGTATCACATGACGTTTTTCAAACTTTCTTTTCAAATAATCCGAGTAAATCATGGGTTACTCAGTGGGAAAACTATAAAGAAGGAACACTTCCAAAAGATTTATCTGATAAAATCGATGATCTTTTAACTAAATATGCAAAAGATCATGGGATGATAAAAGATACGGTTAAGAAAACAGCTAAGGCCGTTGGAGATATAGATAATTTAGAAGATGCGGAAAAGGCTCTTAAGAAGATCCAAAAAGAAGTTGATAAACTTCCAGGATTCGATAAAACATTTAAAAATATCTGGAAAGATGATGTAACATATGCTGATTATGAAGCAAAAAAGGCGTCAATTGCAGCAAAGAAAAAATATTATAACGATGAAATTGCTAAAGCAGATGCAAATGGTTGGGATTCAAAGAGTAAAAAACTAAAAGGCCTCCTTGATGACCTTGAGGAATTTGAAAAGAATGGAGAAGCATACTCTAAAAAACTTAAAACTTTAGAGGAAGCTAAAAAGACAGTAAAAAAATTCACGCCAAATACAGGCACATTTGATCCGTCTGTTTATAGTGATTCTGCTAAAAAGGCGGCTAAAAGCTTTTCTGATAAATATGAAGCAGATAAATTTCACAGGAAACATCTAGACGATGTTTGGGACAATTTGACTAATGAAGAAAAATACGGTGTCTGGGAATATACGAGGAATTCTAATCCTATGAATAAATCATTGTCTGGATATCACGATAATTGGTCAAGATCGAGTTATATTGGACCGGATAAAACAGTTTGGGGCCATGAAGATTCTTGGCGAAGTCTTCCTTCAGCTTTTAAGAAATATGGTGAAAATGGCCACTGCACGTATCATAAAGCAATTACTGATACAACGAAAGCTATTGAGAAAAGTGCTCTACCTGAAGGCACATATCTTGTCAGAGGATCTGATAAAGGTGGATTCGCCGGTATGATTGAAAACGGGCCTTTATCGTTTGATCAAGCTAAACGCCTTCTTGATAGCGGCGATGTAAAGAGTATTAAAAAAGCACTTGAAAATCAGGTTATTCAGAATCACGCATTTACTTCAACAGGAATTGCACGCGGAACTGGATTTAGCGGTGATGTTGCTTATACGATTTATGCGCCCAAAGGCACTAAAGGCATGTACGCAGAACCGCAATCATATTTTGGAAATACAGTAGGATCATCGGCAAAACTTTATAAGAAAGGTCAAAGCTATAGCTCAGTCGGCGGAGAAGCTGAAGTTATTCTTCAGCGTGGAACTAAATTTAGAATTACTGATATAGAGAAAAAAGGCAGCACGCTCCATGTTCATATGGAAGTTGTAGAACAGCCAGATTATTTCAAATTTGGCGATGAAGACACATTTAATAGTGGAAAAACTCGACATAAAAAGTAATATTTTACAAAATTGCTTTTATGTGTTACAATAAAAATAAAGACAAAGATTAAGGAGGTAAGGATGGGTAAAAAACGAGAATTTGCACCAATAAAAGCAAGTTGGCCAGATCCGACTAAAGTTCCATGTAAAGATTGTCTTCATCGAGATAAAACAGTCATTAAAATTGACGGTAAAGAAATCAAATGCGGCATTACTAAATCGTTTTGCGACATGTATCCAGGTCCGCCAATTGACAATGGAAAACCTGGAGAAATATTGTTTGAAAATGCTGACTGTGATTTTTATGAGGAAGAATAATGGCGGCTAATGTTAGTATAGTTCTCACGAGTAATGTAGGTGAGATACTTTATATGTCTGATAATGTAATTGATACTGCATTGGAAATTATAGGACTTAAAGCAGAAAAATATGCTAAAGCCAGATGTCCGGTCGGTACTGTTGAAAGTACAGGTATTAAAGGCTATCGAGGCGGCACGCTTCGAAATTCTATCACACATACTGTACAAGATGGCACTCTTTTTGTCGGTACTAATGTAGAATATGCTCCATATGTTGAACTTGGTACTGGTCCATACTTTGAAGCTCCGCCATCATGGGAACAATTTGATGCTCCAAAAGGTAAAGGGGTCGGTCATAGTTATGTCAGACCTAGACCATATTTAAAACCGGCTATCGCTGATCATCTTAATGAATATGAAGATGTGATAAAGAATGAATTAGAAAATGCTTAATCAGTAAATTAAAAACGCCTGACCAATTTAACTGGTCAGGCGTTTTTATTTTGACCGCCTATTGTAATGCCCGACGGTCGGGGCAGTTAAATTATTAATCAATTAATGCTATCCAAAGCTCACCATTTCTTTCTTCAAAGAAATCATAGTCTTCTGAAATGTTATAGGCTTCTTTTGCAGCTTCCAGGTTTTCAAATGTATCGTAAATTTCTCCATTCATAGGTTCCCATATGATAGTTTTCATTTTTAATCTCCTTTAAAATTATGCATAATATGTGCTATTTACATTATCTATTATATCAACTATCCTTCTGTTTGTACACTTATAGTGGTAGGTAATACTGCATAAAAATAAAGAAGATTTTTGTGCAGTATTTACAAAATACCATTTTCGCTGTATAATCATATTTATAGGTGAAAGAAACCACCAAACTGGAAATTACTCAAAGGCGAAGAACAGCCCCGAAGAAAAGGAGAGAATTATCATGGCATTAACCAGAGCAATGCTTAAAGGAATGGGTCTGACCGAAGAACAGATCGGAGCTATTATTGAAGAGCATACCAACGTCACCTCATCTCTGAAAGATCAGATCAAGACTTACAAGACTGATGCTGAAAAACTCGCAGACGTCCAAAAGGAACTGGATGATCTGAAAAGCGATACTTCAGTCAATGACTGGCAGGACAAATACGAGAAGGAACACAAAGCCTTTGATGACTATAAAAAAGATCTTGCCGCTAAAGAAAAAACAGCTAAAGTAAAAGCTGCATATCGTGTTCTTCTGGCTGAAGAAAAGATCGGAGAAAAGCATATTGAATCTATCTTGAAAGTTACTGATTTCAGCAATATGTCTCTTGATGACAAAGGAAACCTGGTCGATGCTGATAAACTGAAAAAGTCCATTAAAGATGAGTGGAGCGGCTTTATCCCTACTACTGAAACTCAGGGCACAAATCCAGACAATCCTCCTGAAAACAATGGAGGCGGTCAGCCTGCAGGTCAGCTGAGCAGAGCAGCGATACTCGCGCAGAATTATCACAATAATCTGTATGGAAAAGTAAAGGAGAGTTAAAATGTCTTTTATTGGTGCAGGCCATCAGGGCCAGACTTATGCTCCCGGCTGGTTCCTCGTAAACAACGAGGATTGCACGAGACTTACAAGAACAATTCCTCAGTCTCTTGCAACCACTGCCGCGGATGGTACTAAATATGTAAAAATGGGCACGGTATTTCCTGCAAATGGAGCTACTGCCGAAGGTATTGTTTATGAAGATGTCGACGTGACTTCCGGCAATATGCCGGGATCGGTAGTCACGAAAGGTGAGGTTTATGAAGATCGCCTTGCTGTAGAGCTTGACAATGCAGCAAAGACGGCACTTGTTGCACTTGGATTTAAGTTCGTTACCAGTGTTCCGGCCGTTACTCGCCCTTATTAATTTGGAGGTGTAAAAATGCCTAATGTAAATTGGGAAAGAAATATTTTCGGAATGATCCCTCAGACCGATTGGCTGGATGTCGGTTTTAATGTTACCCGCCCCAATGATCCGATTGACGGTCTGTTTGGCGATCTGAAAACTGACAACCTTGTAGCTGAATGGGAGTCTATCGCGAATGAGTATCAGATTCCTGTCATGGCTCAGTTCCATGGATTTGATATTGAATCTCAGACCACTTTCAGAGTGCCGATCGATACTCACAACATTGAAAAGGGACTGATCAAGGTTAAAATTAATCAGTCTGAGAGAATGCGCGCACTGACGAGATCCGGTGTTCAGAATGATGCCATGTTTGATTACGTTATCAATGACGGCGTTCGTCTGGCCGATCAGGTTTTTACCAGATCTAAAGTCGCAAAAAATGAACTGATGGCTACTGGCAAAGTAACCATCAAAGAAAATAACCTGAATCTTACCGTAGATTACGGCGTACCTGCTGCCAATACAGCATATACTATTGATTTCGGTGCTTCAGCTACTGATGATATTTCTACTCAGATCCAAGAGATCATTGACGACGCGACTGATAAGGGCGTGACAATCAATGGTATGATGACTTCGAAGAAGAATATTACTAAGCTCAGAAAGGATCCTTCTCTTCAGGTTCTTATTGGTGGCACAGCTGCTCAGGGCCAGCTGATTCGCAGAGCAGACCTGGAAGCATATCTGGAAACTGAGTTTGGTATCGGCACCATTATTACCAATGATCTTACATACGGTAAGAGCGCGACAATTGGCGCTGACGGCCGTCCTGTAATTTCTACAGCTAGATATTTCCCTCAGAATAAGATCACATTTTTTGCTACTAATCCCGGCGGCAAGCTTGGTACAGGTCTTTGGGGAAATCCTCCTGAAGTTGATGATTTCCAGATCAGGGTCGGATCTTCTGGCGTATCCCCTTACGTGTTCGTAAGTCAGTGGTTTGAACAGGATCCTCACGTGCTGTGGACCAAGGCTTCTGCGCTGTTCATGCCGGTTCTGTATAATCCTGATTCTCTGTTTATCGCAACTGTCCAGAATTAAGCAAGAGGAATAAGCCATGCTTGAAGAAATCTTGGCATTTATCCATAATTATTTTGTCAAAGAAATACATAGAGGAATGTTCGAGATTTCTGATGGGCAATTCCTTTGTGATTTTCTACAAAATGGTCAATATTTTAGAATACGAGGATCCATCTTTAATGATGGAGTTTATCAATATCCTGTAAGTGATCTTGCCAACGAAACTTTTACAGGAGAGATCTGGGCAATGGCTGTTCCCTCCGCAGTCATTGCCCTGGCCGGGGAGATTGAGAACTGGCAAGCCCAATATGAAGCTGAAATGCTGAAACCGTATTCTAGCGAATCTATTTCTGGTGTTTACAGCTATACTAAATCTAGTAGCGGTAAAAGCGGAAATAAAACTGGTTCTGCTATGGTTACGTGGAGAGATGTGTTTGCAGCTCGTTTAAATAAATGGAGGAAATTACATGAGTAATTTACTGTTTGATCAATTTGAACCTTGTATATTCATGGTAAAATCAAAACAGCCTGATGGACTTGGAGGAACAGATACTGTATGGTCAGAAGGTGGAGAGCTTCAGGCTTATTGCAGAATGGATTCTCCTGTCAGAGAGATTGTTGGTGATAAATTGGTCGAAAAAAGTGCGTATACGATTATCACTCACGAAGGTACAAAACTTGATTTTAGAGATATTATCAAGCGTGTACGGGATGGTAAATTATTCAGAGCAACTTCGGATGGTGATGATTATCAACTTCCGGCGGCCTCTACAATTAAATTGAATAAGGTTACTGCTGAAGAATTAACAGCATTGCCTGATCATTGAGGTGATATGTGGGAAAGACAAAAGAACAGGCTATACATCAATTCTGGTCGAGTTTTGGTCTGCCGGCATATGACGTAAACACGGTAGATGAAGACGCAGAAATGCCATATATTACATATGATGTTTCAACCGGAAGCATAGGTGATTTCATTTTGCTGACCGCATTTCTTTGGTATCGTTCTACATCTTGGAATGCGATTACTCAAAAAGCGCATGACATTGAAGAATATTTAACGACGATGAGCCCGCCTGCTATCAAGATTGATGGCGGCCGGGCTTATTTTACAAAAGGTAGTCCATTTTCACAACGTATGGCGGAGCCTGGAGATGATTCGGTCAGAAGAATATATTTACAAGTTAATGCAGAATTTTTAACTAATTGAGGAGAATGAATATATGGGTACTTTTACAGTTATTCCCGAGAGCACTTTTAACGATCTGCAGCTTGACGCAGGCATTTTGCTGAAAAATTTTGATCCTGCAAATCCTGCTGTAGTAAACGCTGATATCATCACGGCAACTACTGGCGGTATTAACGCTGTTTGTAAACCGACATACAGCGATATGGGCGAGGATGTTGACAATGTCCCTAACGGGATGATGGAGTTCCAGCACAATGACGGTTGGGAATGCACGCTTTCTACTACTGCACTTGGTACATCCCCCGAAATGATCCGTATGTCACTCGGCTGCGCAGATATCGATGGTACAGACACCACAAAGATTGTACCTAGAGCTGATCTGAGGCAGAGCGATTTTGCATCATCTATTTGGTGGGTAGGCGATAAAGCTGATGGAGGTTTTGTTGCGATCGAGCTCAAGAATGTACTTTCCACAGAAGGATTCAGCTTGCAGACCACAAAGAACGGTAAGGGACAGACCAGCCTCACCCTTCGCGGTCATGTATCCATCAAGGCACAGAAGACGGTGCCGATGGTTTTCTACAGTGTTGCTGGTACTGCTGAAAGCGCTAATACGGGTACCAATACTGGCACTGGTACAGGCACAGGAAACTAAATGACTAAGGAGGAGAGTCAATGAGTAAAAATTTAGCAAACTGCACACCCGATGAATTTCTGGATCAGTCTTTCCTGATCATGGACGCTGCCGAGAAATTTATGAAGGTAAATGACATTCTCGGCATTCGCGGTCGCAAGGTTGAAGGGCTTCAGGAGATCCCCAAAGATAATGAGGAAGAGGCTGACCGTATTCGCAGGGAGAATGCAAAGAAGATCACGGCGCAGCGCATAAAGAATGTAAAAGATCTTCTCACATCCATGATGCATACCCACAAGAGTGAAACTCTTGAACTTCTGGCGCTTTCTTGCTTTATCGATCCGGCAGAAGTGAATAACTACACAATGGCGTATCTCCTTCGCAATGTTGGTGAAATAATCTCCGATCAGGATATGCTTGCTTTTTTTACATCTGCGGCACAGCTGGAGCAGACAGGTATTTTCAGTGCCTAACAACACTCCGACTTGATCTACTTCCCAGATTTGGAAAGAGCTATATTATTCGGCATTGTATTGGAGAAATACGGAAACAAGCGGAAGATAGGCTTTTCCGAGCTTATTTAACAGATGGATTAAAAGCCATTGCAGACAATACGTCTGCACTACATCCAAAAGGCGTATCTCTTAAATTCAGATACATCGAAATTATCGATGACACAATGCAGGTTGAACAACCAGAAAAACAGAAAGAAACAGCAGAACAAATTATAGAAAAAATATCAACAGGCATTAATAATCTTAAGAAAGGAGGATGACCGATGAATGCACTCGCATTAGTAGCACAACTTACACTTGATAAAAGCGGATATGAAAAAGGGTTGAGCGAAGCCGAATCTCAGGCATCCTCCACTGGTGGTAAACTTGGGAAGGTATTAGGTTCAGTCGGTAAAGCCGCTGGAACAGTCATTAAAGTAACTGCTGCTGGTATTGGTGCAGGTGCAGCCGCTATCGGATTCCTTACAAAACAGTCTGTTAGTTCCTATGCTCAATATGAGCAGTTATCCGGAGGAATAAAGAAACTTTTTGGCAATGCAGCTGACGATGTAATGCGGTTTGCAAATGAGGCTTACAAGACTTCTGGTATGTCTGCTAACCAGTATATGGAGCAAGCTACCGGTTTTGCTGCAGCTCTGATCAATTCCCTCGGTGGAAACACAAAAGAGGCTGCTAAACTTGCCGATGTTGCTATGCAGTCAATGTCTGACAATGTCAATACCTTCGGCACGGATATGGCAAGCGTACAATATGCGTTCCAGGGTTTTGCGAAGCAAAACTATACCATGCTTGATAACCTTAAGCTCGGATATGGTGGTACTAAGGAAGAAATGGAACGCCTGATCGCAGATGCTGCAAAAGCCAAAGACGCACAGGAAAAACTTGGTCTGTCTGTTGATGGTACATCAATGTCGTTTGATAACATTGTCAAGGCAATTCAGGTTGTCCAATATGAGCAAGGCATTGCAGGAACGACGGCGGCAGAATCGGCAAAGACCATAGAGGGCGCGTTTAACATGACAAAAGCGGCATGGGAAAATCTTGTCGCTGGTTTTGCCAATCCGGATGCCGATTTAGGACAGCTAATGGATAACCTTATTGTTGCCATTGTTGGTGATAAGCAAGGCGAAGGACTGCTAAACCAGCTCATTCCTGCCATTGAAAGGGCTCTTCAGGGAATTGGACAATTTGTCCAGAAGGCAGCTCCAATCATATCTCAGTACCTTCCTGGGCTGATGAACGCAATTCTTCCCGGATTGCTTTCTGCTGCAACGTCACTTATTGCAGGGCTTGTAAAAGCACTTCCGACACTTGTCGGAATTGTGATCCGACAGATACCGTCGATAATCGCACAGCTTAAACAAGCTGTTATTGAGACTGCTCCGATAATGGTCGAAGGCGGAAAGCAGTTAATGCAATCCCTCTATGATGGATTAACGCAGGCATTTCCGCAACTTACTCCTGTGCTCAACGGACTGGGAAAAATCTTTGAAACAGCGTTTAAGACAATCGGCAAAGTGGTTGACTTTTTCAAAAAGAATTTTGAAACGATCAAGGGCGTTGTCGTAGTTGTCGCCGGTGCTATTGCCGGTGTTGGACTTGTAGGTATCATTGCAGGCATAGCAGGAGCAATATCAACAGTCGTCGGTGCTATCGGTGGACTGATTTCGGCACTGTCGATGATTAAGAGTTTTGCCGGACTTGTATCGGTTATTACAACCCTTGCCGGTGGGCCGCTCATCCTGATCCCTGCGCTCATCGGTGCTATCGTGGCAGCAGTTATCTATCTCTGGAATACGTCGGAGACCTTCCGCAACTTTGTACTCGGCTTGTGGGCGAAGATACAGGAGATTGTTGCCGGAGCAGTTGCGGTACTCAAGAATCTGGCGGCGGCGTTTTCCTCTATAGGGCAGGATATCATCAACACCGTGACCAATGCCTGGAACATGATCGTTACAGGCGTGACAACTGCCATAAAGACTGTGCAATCTGTAATAAGTGCAGGATTTGCGCTTGTCCAAAAAGTGGTGCAGACAGTCTGGACAGCGATCTATACAAAAATCTCGTCTGTCTGGCGGTCTATCCGCTCGGCGGTGTCCAGTGCAGTAGGAAATGTGCGCTCTGCAGTGAGCAATGCTTTTTCGGCAGTGCGTTCCACTGTATCTGGTGTTATGGGCGCAGTCGGCTCGACGATATCCAATATTTGGAATAATGCTAAAAATGCAGTATCCAATGCTGTTGGAAATATCAAGAGCACTATAAGCGACAAACTTACAGCGGCCAAAAATACTGTATCCGATATTTTTGGTGGTATTAAGGACAAGATCAAGGAAAAAATCAATGATGCGAAGGACACAGTAAAGAGCGCTCTTGACAAGATTAAGGGGTTTTTCCCTTTGAGCATAGGAAAAGTTTTCAGTAATCTCCGTTTACCAAAAATCAGCGTCAGTGCAGGATCGCCGCCATACGGAATCGGTGGAGCAGGCAAGAAACCTTCGTTCTCCGTCCACTGGAACAAGAAAGCGTATGACAACCCTTATATGTTCACCAAGCCAACTATCGTACAGGGATTCGGTGACGGTAATGGCGGAGAGATGGTATATGGCCATGAAAATTTGTTGAACGATATTAAGACAGCAATGTTAGAGGTATCATCTATGGCCGGATATACGCAGAATGTAACTATTAACAGCCCGCAGGCGCTTAATCCTTCCGAAGTCGCAAGGCAGACGAGAAACGCTACAAGGGCAATGCTACTCAGGATGAGGACAGCATAATGGCATGTGATAGGAAAGTACGATGCACGAACGAAGACGGCTTTTTTCTTGAGTTCGATGAAACAGGATTTGATCCGTTTTTGCTTGCGGGTATAGACGGAATCTATGATGCAAAAAATGCCGTCTATGTGTCCGAAAACTCAATGATCGATGGCGCAGTGTATCAGGGCAGTGTATCCAAATACCGCAACATCGTTTTACACCTCAAAGATACAAGCGAGGGGAATTACCCCGAAAACAGAGACGCTCTCAACCGGCTTTTTAAAGAGAAGTCGGTTGGGACGCTTGTATTTCAGGAGGGAGACGCTGACCCCAGAAAGATTGACTACTATGTGGAATCTATGGAGTCGGATGAAAAATACTTCCCACGAATGCACCAGGTATCACTGATCTGCCCTGACCCTTTTTTTTACGATATCAACGGCAGTAATGAAGCAATGGCATCGTGGGTGAGTGCGTTTGAATTCCCTTTTGAGTCCACAGCAGAAGGATTTGAGTTTGGATATCAGTCCAATGAAAGAATCAAATCCATCCAAAACGATATCGCTGAGGATAACATTGGCGTGACCATTACTATCACCTGCATGGGTGCAGTGCTCAATCCGTCAATCACGCATATCGAGACAGGCGATAGAATTAGTATTGGCCATGCCGGAAAACCGTTTGAAATATCGACAGGCGATATGGTGGTAATCACAACGCAAACTGGTAATAAACACGTCACCTTGACCCACAATGGTGTGACAAGCGAGGTCAATCATTATCTCACCGAGGACAGTGTTTTTGTTCAGCTGATGCGCGGAAGCAATTCCTTTGGTTTTAATGCCGATCAGGGGCTTAATAACTTGTCAATCAGCATCGGCTATACATTCAAATATGCGAGGGCATAAGCGTGGAAATAAGGATCTATGATGATGCTATGAATTTTCAAGGCATTATAGAAAATCAAACGTCCTTGATCTGGGACAGGCGATATGATGAGACAGGAAGCTTTGAACTGCATGTACCTGTTACCAACTACACGATCCGACTCCTGCAGATGGGTAATCTTGTCTGGAAACGGGGTGCTGTAGAAGCAGGAATTATCGAAAGCAGGCACATAGAGGAAGATGCGGACACGAGGGAAATCGTCGCTTCTGGGCGCTTTCTGACGGCATATATGGACAGGAGGTTAATCCGTCCACTATTCAATTTTACCGGCAAGGCAGAAGTTGCCATGCGAACGATTTTGAGTAATGCTGTTGCAATTCCACATGTACAGCTTGGAACGTTAATGGGATATACAGAAACGATTGAATTTCAAGCGACGTATAAAAAATTGCTGAGTACGATGCAAAAGATCGCAAAGCAGTGTCAGCTCGGATTCCGCTTCCGGCCCAATTTTACTAATAAGACGATTAACTTTGAGGTGTATAAGGGCATTGACCGGAGCATGGCGCAATCCGACAGGGCAAGGGTAATTTTCTCAGAAGACTTCCGCAATCTGAACAGAGCAATTTTTGAAGAAACTGATCAGGTCTATTCAAATGTCTGCTACGTCGGCGGCAAGGGCGAAGGCTCTGACCGTGTGTATGTGACCGTGGGAGACACGTCCCTGACCGGATTGGAGCGCAGAGAAGTATTTGTTAACGGCTCTGATATCTCCGACGAAAATCTCACCAACGCTCAATACCTGGAAGCACTCCGGCAGCGGGGCAGGGAGAAGCTTGCAGAAATGGCATATTACCAATCTGTCGAGTGCGAGGCTATCCCCTACGGAAATTTTGAGTACGGTGTCGATTATGACCTTGGCGATATCGTCACGATCAAAAAAGAAAGTTGGGGAGTCGGCGAGAATCTCCGGCTCTTTGGTGTTACTGAAGTCTACGAGAACGGCACAAGTACGATACAGCCTATCTTTGGTAATCCTGTGCCAGAGACGGCAAATTGGGAGGATGATTAAGTATGCAGTACCCTTTGTTTTATAACTCAGTCAATCAGGACAGGGTCTACGATGCAGACAGCTTTTCTGACTGGCTCAAAAAGTTTTTTACCACAGGAGTTTTCAAGGATGAGATGCAGGTGACAGCCGCAGGCGGCATGTACGTACAGGTCGGCAGTGGATATGTAAATGTCGGCGGCAAAGTGATGCAGTTTGACCAGAGCACGCTGACTGTTGGAACAGCAGACTCCCGATACTACCGCATCGATTCCGTTATCGTTGAGCGCAACGACACCGACCGGCAGTTTTACCTCAAAATCGTCCCCGGCGGCACAGGTACGGAATCGTCAGTCACAGGTGTTACACCTACGAGGTCGGGAGGTATCTATCAGCTTGTTTTGGCACGCATCAAAGTTAAGCCGGGTGCAACCTACATCACTCAGCAGGATATCACGGATACGAGAGCCGACTCCGACCTGTGCGGTATCGTTGCGGGTACTGTGGAGCAAATGGACTTCGAACAGTTCAGTGCTCAGTTTGCCGACTATTTTGATAGTTTCAAGACTGGCAGGCAGGCAGACTTTGACGCATGGTTTGCAAATATCCAGAGCATTCTCGATGAGGATGTCGCAGGCAATTTGCTCAACGAGATTAACAAAAGGGTGCGAATGGATACGCCCTATCTGGAACTGGATACAACTGCGGAATCCGGCACGGACGATGCGGCACTGTATGACGCTATCGTGAGTATCGGTTGGGAAAATGATGTGATTGAGGAGTAAGAGCATGACTTATCAGTATTACACAGTGGAAGTCGTTAAGAATGCCAACGGAGAATATGAACACTCTGTGCTCTGGCACTTTGCAGATTCGGATGAAGCTGCAAGGCTCAAAGGTGAGAGTAAATTTTACGAAATCATGTCCAGAGCGGCGGTGAGCGAGTTCGCGGAGCATGGCGCTATCCTGTTTAGTTCCAGATGCAAGAGGATTATGGACAAGTGCTACATCCATGCTACGGAGCAGGCGGAAAGCGAGGTGATTGACGATGGCGATACTGAACATTAAGAAATTTTACGCATTTTTTACGAATACACTTAATGGCAAGGTCAACCGCTCTGGCGATACACTCAGCGGCGAACTCAAGGTCGTTATTCCTGATGGCTCTGCCCACGCAAGACTTAGGGCACAGTGCTACGATGAGGACAGCAACCTTTTATCGGACGGAGCACTGGAAGCGTCTCTGAACGGCAACACGGGCTTCTACGATTACAAGCATGGAAGATGGGTGTGCAGGAATGATGCAGACGGCAGACCCCATGTGCCTGCCAATCCGGCAGTGCTCAACTCCGCAAAGGTTGCCTGCACAACTGTCGGAACATCTTTTAAATATACAACCGTTTCGGGACTCGCAAACTGGCATGTAGTGGCTGTGCATTTTACCGTATACGAGACATCGCAGGTGCTTTTCTTTATTCGCGGCGAAGGACACGAGAGGATGCTTACTGATGCTCCCAATCTCGGACGATTCAGGGGCGGCATCGTTGTTGATTGGAGTCACAACCGTATCGGTATTCGAGCGATTGCGGCAGGAAGTAACAACAATTACGCCAATACCATCTACTTTGATTATGCCTACGGCATCCTGTGAGGTGATACATGGAAACAAAAATCATTAAAGTTGTTTTCGGCGGCAGGCGTTATGCCGTTACCAATAAACGCACGAGGACGGATTACGGGCAGATGTTTGAGTTTGTGGATATCGACCTTCCTGAGACATTTGAGGTAATTTTTTCCAACTCGTCTACCTCTTCCGGAACGGGTAAAAAGATGATTGGCTCAAATCAACGTTGTCTGATCCCTGACGAATATCTGAAGACTGGTCAGCCCATTTACGCATGGGTGCTTGTGCATGACGGCGAGGACGATGGGCGGCACATGTACAGCATCAAAAGCCCCGTTGATGATATGCCGGACACATCACCCGAAGAGCCGACACCCGTTGAGCAGTCCGTTATCTCGCAGGCAATCACGGCTTTAAACACTGCCGTTGACACAACCACGCAGAAGGCTCAGGAAGCATCCGCAAGTGCAGACAGGGCAGAACATGCGGCAGAAGGTGCGGAAGGCTATGCAGAGCGTGCTGAAGCGGCTCAGAGTGCATCGGAGAGCGCAAGGGATATTGCACTGGAAGCAAAGGTGAGTGCGCAGGCATCGGCGGCAACGGCAAGCGAAAAAGCATCGGAAGCAATCAGCAGTGCGACAACGGCAAGCCAGAGTGCAATCACGGCTGAGAATGCATCGGAGAGTGCACAGGGATATGCATCTGCAAGTGCTGAGAGTGCATCACAGGCGAGCCAGTCAGCGGACATAGCAAGCGGTAAAGCGAGTGATGCAAGCGAGTATGCAAGCAACGCTAACACAAGTGCACAGACAGCATCCCAGAAGGCATCAGAAGCCTCTCAGAGCGCATCAACAGCGGTGCAGGCAAAGACGGACGCTGAGACTGCAAAGCAGGCTTCACAGACCGCACAGGGGCTTGCAGAGAGTGCAAGAGACGGGGCAGTAACAGCACAGGAATCCGCAGAATCTGCAAGGGATGAAGCGCAGGATATTGTTGATGGTATCACTAACAAGATAGAGCAGATTGACTCCAACACGACTCGCATCGAGTCACTTGAGGATGATAGATACAAGCCCTACCCCACCGACACAGCAAGCGGATCAATCGCAAGTTTTCCGGACGGTGCAGATGATATTCCTCTGAAATCCTGCATCGTACATGTTGAGCCTGTGCAGGCAGGAAGCGGAGACCCGTCACCTGAGAATGAGCGTCCTATCACAGGATGGGAGGGGATGGATATTCGGCATGATGGAAAGAATCTGCTTGACCCATCATTGCTTAAAGACCAAGTGGCGTGGAATATTATCCCAATTTATGCACCAGTTGGGACAGTGCTTACAATGTCTACTAATCAGACGAACAACGTTACGTCAGGGCTACTAACATACTTTAGGACTCCGGGTGGCGCACAAGGCTCTGCTGAAAATGTATTAGACACGCACTCTGTAACTAAAACTGTTGGCGAAGAGGGATATTTAGAAGTTGTCCAAAGAAATCGAGATAACATTAAATCTTATGCGGACTACGAGTATCAGATAGAGGTCGGCTCAACCGCAACCGACTACGAACCCTACACCGGACACACATACCCCATAACCTTCCCCACAGAAACAGGCACCGTATACGGTGCATATATAGATGTGACTGGTGGGGAACTGGTGGTGGATAGGGCCGAACTCAGCATAACGAAAGTTGCCGGTAAAAGCGGAACGTGGGAAACGTCAGCTGGTAACGGTGCTTATTATTATATCGGAGGGATGCCAACTATCAACAGGTCAAATGATGGCGTGATTGTTGATAGGCTTACTACTCATCACAATGTCGGCGTTACGGCGCCTGTTGGTAAGTTATGTTTCTATGGAACAGGCATCATCAGATGGACAGATTCCGACGAAGCAATGCAAATGGAACTCGATAATTATCGGGCATATCTTGCAGAACATCCAATAAAACTTACTTACAGACTTACAGAACCCATACACTATCCTCTAACACCAATCGAAATCAAAACCCTGCTCGGGCAGAACAACATCTGGTCTGATTGTGGGGATACGGAAGTTGAGTATCGGGCGGATGTAACGAAGTATATCGATAGGAAAATCACAGAAGCAGTCAGTGCGCTGACATAAAAGGGGTAGACTATGATAGATGTAATTTTTACCGCCATGAAGATTACTTGGGTCATCTGCATTACTCTGGCAGTGATTACAAAGTGACGTCCTGAAAGGAGACTGAACCATGAATGTTTTTGAAATCTACCGCAATGTTATTTCCACTGGCGAGTACCGCCTCTCCGACATGGAGGAGCGCATCGAGACAGTCTACGCACAGGGCAAAATCACAGCAGAGGAAAGAGCGTCCCTGCTTACCCTTGCATCGGAAAAAGCCGACCAGACAAAACAGATTGATATCGTCGCGAAACTGGCAGAACTGGAAGCACGCATTGCAAAAATCGAGTCAGCAGGCGTTGTTGTCTGGAAGTCGGGCATGAGCACGGCAAAAGGGCAGACAGTACTTTACGACATTCTCAAAGATGGCACAATGCGGTACTGCCGTTATGATGGCGGTAGGTCTGCAACATCACTCTCGCCCGGCAAGATTGACGGATGGGTAATTTTGGAGAGTGCAGGCGGCAGGGTAACGCATACCGTTGGCAAGGATGCAGATGGCAAGATTATCCTCATCCCCGTTGTGGATGGCGAGTAATGGCACTCAGATATTGTTTTGAGGCTTCTCGCGTCCCTGCAACGCTTTCTGCATGCAAGAGGAATGACCTTGCCGTGGTGGATACAGAGGGGCGTGAAAAAGCCGTCCGTGAAGCCATCAAGCGGGGTGTGTTTGTGTATGGATATCTCAATGTAGGGGCGTTGGAAAAAGAGCGTCCCTACTACGAGAAACTCAAGCACCTGAGACTTGCCAAATATGATGGATGGTCAGGCGAGTATTGGATTGACCCAACTGCAAAAGAGTGGCAAGACCACATCATCAGCCTCGCAAAGCAGATTAAGGCATGCGGAGCAATCGGCTTGTATCTGGATAATACGGACATCTACTACATGGTCAAAGAGCGTGAAATCGACAAGCAGTACAGCCGGAATCTTCCGACTGCGCAGGCGGTGTATACGGCACTCAGCAACATGATTTTGAAAATCACTGCATTGGGCTTAATCGTAATGCCTAACGGCGGGGATGTTTTTGTCAGGAAATTTATCAGGGCACATCCGAACATCATTAAAACTGTCAATCAGGAAGGTGTCTTATATCAGGACGGGAAAAAGCAGTCGGCAGAGGATACCAAGTATTACACGGAGTATCTTGATTGGTGCAGGAAAAAGGGTATCTATATCAGGGGGATTGAGTACCCGAAAACAAAAGCACAGGCGGTACATGCACAACTGTATTACAAGAAGCATAGGTGGCAGGGAATATATATTTCATGGCACAAAGATTTAAGAGGTGACTAAATGACAAGACTGGAACTCATTTGCGCCGTATCGGACGTTTTGTTGAATGTCTACGGCAAGAACCCACAAAGAGCAAAAAAGCTGACTGCGAAATACGGCAGTAAAGATGCTGGTGAAATCCAGAAAGAGGTCAACACCGTTGTATCGCAGAAGACCGAAGCGAAGTATATGGCGGTTGCCTGTATTGATGGACATTATAGTACTGCAGGCACACGCAGGAAGAAACTCGGTAAATGGTACACAAAGGTTCAGGACAGGATTGATTACATCTATTCCATGAGAGGGCGGTCTGTCACGTCTGCCGCCAATCTGGTTATCGGCAATCAGTTCGATAAGGAAGATGCACGAGTCCTGTTGCTGAAGTTCTGTGGATATGACTCCGTAAAGGTTCAGGCAGAAGTTGACAGGATCCTTAATACAAAATCCGACGCGCAATTCTGCGTGTATCCTATTTGGTTCTTCCAAGGGGATGAAAGACTGTATGGAGACTGTACGGCAATTTTGCAATTTAATAGTGATGGTTCTGTAGCACATTGTGTTCTTATTGATACAGCACAAGCTGGTGCGTCTAATACCATCATAAGGAAACTTAAGGCAATCGGTGTCAAGCAGATTGATGCTGTGATTATTAGCCACGCGCACGGAGACCATTATGGAGGACTCACAAACATCCTCAAAGCATTTGCCGTCGGCAGATTGTATCTTCCTGATTGTACCGGTCTTGATCGATATCAGAAGTCTTATGGCAATGCAATTCGCAAGCAGGCTAAGAAGGTGGCAAACCACGTCTACCTTAAGGCAGGTTCCGCATTTACTGTGGGTGATATCAAGTGTAATTGCATTTATCAGGCGCCGGCAGATAGGCTTACAGAGCATGACAGCCACCATTTCGTGAATAATCAAAGCATCGTACTGAGATTTGATTTAGGTGGTATCACTTACCATACAGCTGGAGACCTTCAGAATGAAGGAAACAACCTGCTGATAAAAGCTGTAGCAGATCTTAAGTGCGATATTTACAAGTGTCAATGGCATGGTGATGCTAATGCTTGTAATGTTGCAATCTGTGAGGCTACACGTCCTGATCATTCCACGAGTGATTATCATCATGATCCAATAAGGGCAGGTAGAAACAAAACCAGAGACAGACTCCGCGGTGTGGGTTCTAAATTCTGGGACAACTACACATACGGAGATATTTTCTTTAACATCAAAAAAGGAAAGATCACCGTTAAGACATCGAAAAAATAAAACATATTTACGTAATAAATAAAAAAGAGTATAATAAAATTGTTTATATAATATTATTTATAGGAGGAAAATCCTATTGGACACGCCAATTATGCTTACCCCGTCACAACTCATGGGTCTTTTCATGGGAGCATGTGGAGCCGTAGTTGCTATTGCTGGAGCAGGTGCAGTAATAGTATCATTTATTAATAAAATCAGGGCGCCAAACAAACTGCAGAACACAAGACTTGATAAACATGACCAACTTTTAAATAACGATGATAATCGATTAAAAGCCCTTGAAAAATCAAGTACAATAACTATGAAAGCCTTACTTGCTTTACTGCAGCACGGCATTGATGGAAATGATATTGAAGGCATGAAAAAAGTGAAACGTGAGCTTGAAGAATATTTAATTGGAAAGTGAGGTGATATAATGTTGAAAATGAGTAATGAAACCTATGACATTCTCAAATTCATTGCGCAGATTCTATTGCCGGCTCTCGGTACTCTGTACTTCGCTCTGGCTACCATTTGGGGCTTCCCTTATGGTGAGCAGATCGTCGGTACAGTAACTGCGATTGATGCATTTCTGGGAACATGTCTCGGTATCAGCACAAAGAATTATCAGGAGGAACAATAAATGGCTCTTAATGGAATCGACGTTGCAAGTTATCAAACTGGACTTGATCCTGCAAAAGTACCGTGTGATTTTGTGATCGTAAAAGCCACTCAGGGGACTACTTATATTAATCCAGACTTTAAGCGTATGGCTGACGCGGCTATTGCTGCCGGAAAACTGCTCGGCATTTATCATTATGCCGGAGGCGGCAATCCAATTTCTGAAGCTAACTTTTTCCTGAAAACCATTAAACCATATATCGGCAAAGCAATTCTTGCTCTTGACTGGGAAAAGGACCAAAATCCAGCATTTAACAAATCCGACGTAAGTTGGAGCAAAACGTTTCTTGACCACGTAAAAGGACAGACCGGGGTTACGCCATTTATCTACATGAGCAAAGGGATGGGCTGTCGTGCTCATAACTGGATTGCGGTTGCCAAAGATTATCCGTTATGGGGCGCACAGTATGCTAATATGGATAGAACTGGATATCAGAAGAATCCATGGACAGATAATGGAAGCTGGGGCGCGTGGGACAAAGTAACCATCTTTCAGTATAGCTCTGGCGGACAGCTTAAAAACTGGAACGGCAGACTTGATCTTGATCTTGCTTATATGAATTCAAAAGAATGGGCAGAATGGGCAAGCGGCAAGCCTGTAAAAGATCCGTTCCCCGACAAGACTGATACAGACCTTGCTGTAGAAGTTCTGTTTAACGCTCATGGTGTAGATGAAGCCAGAAAGAAAAAGCTTGGGATCCGTTGGTCCGGTGCGCAGGTACAAGTTGATAGACTTCTTAGAGATGAAAGCAAATTCCCGCTTATTTTTGCAATTCAACAGTACCTCAAGAAACATGGATTTGGGGAGCTTATAAAATGAAAGAAAATGAAATCATAACGATTCCATATCTTGTACATGAAGGGGACATGGCAAGACAAGAGCGAACAATAAAAAGGCTATGGATTTTATGTATCATTTTGATACTGCTTTTAGCAGGATCTAATGCGGCCTGGTTTTATTATGAAAATCAGTTTGAAGATGTTGTAACCACCACACAGACAGTAACTCAAGATGTTGATACTGGTGACGGCACGGCCATAATCAATGATGGAGTACATGTAAATGGCGAAAGTGAGACAAACAGTAACTACAAAGCGAACTAAAACAAGATCACGAAAGACTGGTGGAAAAAGTGGTTATCGCAAGTGTAATATGTGCCATGGTACCGGAAGAATAAAGGTTAAAAAATGATCACATATACAAATAGCCAAATTTCTCACATAATTGACGAATACGTCCATAATGAGCGTGATCGTAAAATTTTGAAACGCAGATTTGTAGATGGAATTGTGTTTGATAAATTGGCAGAAGAATTTGATTTATCAGTGAGACAAGTTAAAAATATTGTTTATAAATCTGAGAAAATATTTTTAAAACATTTGAAGTGATTACAGAAAAATGCACAAAATGATCTTTGGATCTTTGTGCATTTTTTTGATGTACAAAGTACCACTATAGTGGTATAATAGATACAGTAAATGATGAGGTATCACTGCATAGCTGTCGGTTCGGACGCATCGATCATCGAACGCCCGAGACGTACCCGCAGTATTTAGAAAGGAGATAATATTATGATGAATGATTGGACTTATGATATGTTTCATGAAGATAGCCTTAAATATAAGGCAACTCCTATTAAGGGAGTTTATCCTAGAAGCACCGCCGATGAGAGAGAACAGTTTATGGTGTGGTTTAAAAATACAGCGAGAGATTTCGAGGAAACTTGGAATAAAACTCACGCACATCGATATGATCGTTATGATGGATGGATTGGAGATGCTTTTGCTAGAACTTTGGGAGATCTGTGCTTCAGTGATTATTATAAAGATACTTATAATCAGAGACCTCATCTTCCTACATGGTTCTATGTGACAGTCACCGGTCTTCCTATGGAAGAAGATACCGTTAGGACATTCTGCGCTAATCCTATCAGAGATGCTGTAGAAAATGCAAAAGAAGTTCGTATATTCTTTGAAAGAAAAATGTAATTAAATGAAAGCTGTCCTATCTGGCTACGGGGGAAAGGAGATTATATTATGATGATGAATAATATTGAGATGCTCGACACCGTTAAAGATTTTGATGCTCTGATCGAAAAAGCAAACACCATTCAGTCCATGTGCACCGACTATAAGGTTCCTGCAAATTCTATCAGAATGACTAACAAATGCAATTTGAAGTTTGGAGAAGAGGAGCTTCCTCTCAGCCGTCTTGCTACAGGCCATCTGTGTGGAAAGCTGAATGTACCTTCCAGATATTTTACCAGATTGGTAGATGCTCATCAGGAAGCTCTGGCTGCTGCCAATATTAATTGCTGGTTGGAAAATGATAAGAGAAATCTTTTCCTCAGAGGTTATGCCGGTATGATCAGGGGAGTTTTGTCCGGAAGTTATTCCGTATATGATGCTCCTGAGATTCTCACTACTGTGAGGGAAGTGTTTGATCCTCAGCACTTTGTTCTTAAAGGATCTTTTGTAAATCATGAGAGACTTCATCTGAGATTAGTTCAGAAAGAGATGCTCGATGTTGAAGGGGAAGATCTTTATGCTGGAATTACTCTTGACAGCTCTGATGTAGGAAGATCCGGTCTTTCCGTAAAGTTTTTCATCTGGAAACAGATCTGCACTAACGGGCTGACTATTTCTAAATCTGCTGCAAAGATGTTTAAGCAGAAACATATCGGGATTAATCGTGATGATTTTGCAGAGGGTCTTACGATTGGATTGAATTCCTTCTATAATCTGAAAGATAAAGTTGCAGAATCCATCAATGAAACTAGAAAAATTCCCGTGAATAGTGATCTTGAAAAACTGATGGAAGAAGTAAAAAATGCTACAAATCTTTCTGATCAGGCCACTGAAAAAGTAATTCAGTTGATGCAGGTCAAATATGCTCCTAATAAGTGGGGATTGATCAACGGGATTACAGAGGTTGCTCAGGATTATACGCTGGAAACTAGACTTCAGCTTGAAGAAATTGCTGGAAGCATGCTTGTTGGTTAATGCTTGATATTAAGGACCAAGTCAATGAGGCTTGGTCCTTTTTTTCATCTAGTAAACCTGCACAATTCTATCCTTCAATCCTTGTGTGTTATGTACATGTACCTCTTTGGTGGTATACTGTATAATAGATAATGTAAATGGCACACGTTACACTTCAGCAGAAAAAAGTTAAAAAATTTGCATCTGCAAATAAGAGTTTTGATCGGTATAAAGCATGGAATGAGAATCTTTTGAAAGCTGGTAAAATTACAAAAGAAGAATTCGCAGAAAGACTTTCCAAAAGAGCTAAAATGTTAGATCTGTAAAATTTAATTATAGGAGGAAAATATCATGACTGATGAAAAAATCTTAGAGAAGATCAAGAATCTGTTGGACCTGGCAAATAATAATCCCAATGAGCACGAAGCACTTGCTGCTGCACTTAAAGCTCAGCAGCTCATGGCCAAGCATGGAATTGATGCTTCTGCTATCGATGTAGATGAAGCTAAAGATGAAATTTATCATGCTGTTTACTCTGATACGGGTAAACACGAGATGAAGAAATGGAGACAGAGCCTTTGCACTGTAGTTGCTCGTAATTTTAGATGTGAGGTTTATTTATCTGGGAGCGCGGTTGTTTTTTATGGATATAAAAAAGATGCTGAGATTGCTCTTGAAGTTTTTAAATTCTTATATAATACCGGTAATAAACTTGCTCTGAAGTGCTATAATATTGCAAAAAAGAACGGTAAAAATACCAGAGGACTTATGAATACATACCTTATGGGATTTGTGGCCGGTATCAAAGAAGCTCTTGATAAACAGTGCATGGCTCTTATGATCGTAACCCCTCAGGAAGTTAAAGATTCTTATGCAGAAATGAGCAAGGGTTGGAAACATAAAAAATCTACTATTACTATCAATGGTCATGATCATAAGACCTATGAGCAGGGCCGTCAGGACGGTAAAGATGCAGTTTCTGCCAGACAGATTGCCGGTTAACAAGTAAATATTGCTGCATAAGATATTATTCTTATGCAGCAATTAAAAATAATATCGTGATAATTCATATGAAAGGAGAATTGAAATGACGTATAGAGATAGACTTATTGCAAAAAGAATGATAGACCTGAAAGAACTTGCTACTAAATACTCTGTTAAGATCAATGAAAAAGGATCTAAAGCTACTGCGGTAGATAAGATTCTGAAAAAGATGGACGAGGTTTTTAAGACAGAATTTACAGATAAAGAAATTAAAGAGATCAAGGCTGATCTTGACAACGGTGTAACCCTTACTGCTGCACTGGAAAAAGCAAGAGATGCTTCTTATAATAAGCCCTATGAGCCCGAAGAAGAGACTGAAGACACTGGTGTTCCTGCAGAACTTGCAGAAACAGAAAAGCCTATTATCGATAAGCCTTCTGAAAAAGCTGTACAGAAAACCTCTGAAAATACAGAAGGTAAGAAGGTCAAACCTAAAAAAGGAGTCCAGCTTGAGTTCAACGGAAAATCCCAAAATATTTGTGCTTGGGCAAAGGAGCTTGGGATTTCTGCCAATACCTTATATGGAAGAATCTATAAGATGGGATGGTCTGTAGAAAAAGCATTTACTACTCCAGCCAGATCCGCCAGAAATAATAAAGCATAACAGATTCTTACCGAGTCAATCCAGATCTAAATTTAATATAGTTTCTATATATCTATATGGTCTAGTCTAAAAGCTCCCGAGAATTCATCCTGGGGGCTTTTAGAGCTATACACTAAAAGTTGCACAATTCTATCCTTCAATCCTTGTGTGTTATGTACATGTACCTCTTTGGTGGTATACTGTATAATAGATAATGTAAATGGCACACGTTGTGTTTAATTATAGGAGGAATTTGAGATGTTATATAAGAATATTTTAAAGCATGAAGCTGGATTTGACTATGAGTTTGATGAAGGTGTTATAGTTAATATTACTAATATTCATGAAGATGAATTTGGAAATCTTGATTTTGATATTGATGGACAGCCTGCGTGTGGAACAAAAGAAGAATTTGCAGAAAGCTGGACACTTGCAAATAGTAATAAATATTTAGAAACTTTTATAACAGCATTTAATAATGATGCTTTTGATTCTGAGTTAGAAAAGATCATTGATGAAGCTGCAGATAATATTGAAAGTAATGAAGAATACAGTAAATTCTATGAAATTGTAACTAATATGATCAGAATGAGATAATAAGAAAGGAGCAATATGAAAGTACCCACATTTGAAGAATGGGCAAAAGATCTTTTTAAACATCGTATTTATAATGCACTTAAAGATCTTTCCAATGAATATGCAGGTATACCTGAAGAAATCCAGAAAAAAGCAATAGAAGAAGCTGTTGAATTTTTCATCATTGAATTTTATGAGGAGGATCAGAAATGAGAACATGGACAGAAGAAGAGATCAAAACCCTTATTCAGGAAAATGACAAAGTTTTATATGGAGCTCTCAGAAAACTTTATGCTGAACAAACAGCCGACGAACAAGTAGATGGAAATACAAAAGAGCATAATGGTGTAGGTTTTAATGGAGTAGATGCTCCAATTTTATCCAGCATGGCAGAGTTTCTTAAGAAAACTGGATTTCTCACATCTAAGCAAAAAGCACTCGCCAGAAAAAAGTTAATAAAGTATAATAAACAGCTTACCCGCCTTGCGAATCAAGCAAGTTAAAATGATCATAAGTTGCACAGAAATTGCCCTCTGATTTCATTATCAGGGGGCAATTTTTATTTTAAAATAAAATTATAATAAGGAGTTATATATGTGGAATTATGTCAATAGATTAACACGTTGTGGTTTTAATCCAACTACAGCTTATTATTTTTATTGGGATTTTATAAAAAATTTTACTGAATCTGATCTGGAAAACTTTATATCAGGTTTAGAAAAAGATTTGGGGATAAATAATGTGGATTAAATACAATCCTAATCCAACTGGCAGAAATGTTGGAGATTGTGCTGTACGAGCAATTGCCGTAGCATTAAATATAGATTGGGAAGATGCATATGCTATGATCGTAGAAAATGGTTATGCTATGGGCGATATGCCATCTGCTGACAGCGTATGGGGAGCAGTTTTAAGACAAAATGGATTCTATAGAAAAGCCATTCCCAATACATGTCCTGATTGTTACACAGCTGAAGATTTTTGTAGAGATAATCCATACGGCATATTTGTTCTTGCTTTTGGAGGACATGTTGCTACTGTGGTAAATGGAGATCTTTATGATTCGTGGAATAGTTCACAAATGATACCTATATATGTTTGGTATAGGAAGGAGTAAACATGGCATATAATAATGGTTTTCCTATGGGATATCAGCCATATTATCCACAATATAATATAGCTACACAAAACCAACAGGTTCAGCAGACCCAGTCCAATGGAATTATATGGGTACAGGGTGAAGCTGGTGCTAAATCATATATGGTGGCACCCAATAATACTGTACAACTGTGGGACTCAGAAAGCCAAACTATCTATTTAAAATCTGCGGATGCTTCCGGTATGCCGTCTATGCGAATTCTTGATTATACCATAAGATCTAATTCTCCTACTGCAACTCAGAATGCTATGATGGGCCAAAGTGTGGAAGAAGGAGCGGCTACACGGCAGGATATAAATTCTTTACAAGCTCAAATTGATGCTATCAAACAGCAGATAGATAAGATAGGAGGTCGTCATAATGAATCCGCTTTACGATCAAATGCAGCAGCAAGGACAACAGAATAATCTCCTGCAGAGATTCCAACAGTTTAAACAATCTTTTCATGGAGATCCTAGACAGCAAGTACAGCAGCTGTTAAATTCTGGCAAAGTATCCCAGGAACAGTATAATAAAGCCGTTCAAATGGCACAGCAATTTCAGCAAATACTGGATTTCAAATGATTTCTTTCTCGGGTGCACACGAGATGAAATACCGGCTCCATAGCAATATGAGTGGGGTCGCTAACTGACAATAATTATCAGTAGAAAGGAAAATTAACTATGGCACTTACAGACGAAAACGGAACAGGAATGGTCATGCCTGTATCTCCTATGTATGGAAATCAGGGCGGCTTTGGTAATGGCTTTGGTGGAGATGGCTGGTGGATTCTGCTCCTGTTCCTGCTCATTGGTAACAACGGCTGGGGCGGCTTTGGCGGAAACGGCATTGGCGGTTTTGCAGCTGATGGCGCAGTGATCTATCCTTGGATGAATCAGTCTAACCAAATTAATGATGGATTCAGGGATCAGATGCTGAACAGCAATGTCACATCCATCAGGGACAGCATCAGTGACATTTCTACTCAGCTGTGTAACGGCTTCGGCGGAGTTCAGCAGTCTCTCTGCAATGGTTTTGCAGGAGTAAATGCAACAGTAAATTCCGGTTTTGCAAATGCTGAGACTGCAGCCAATGCTCGCCAGATGGCAAATATGCAGACCGCTTTTGCTGGTCAGACCGCAATGACACAGGGCTTTAATCAGCTGGGCTCGCAGTTCGCAGACTGCTGCTGTGAGAACAGACTCGGCCTTGCAGATCTGAAATATACGGTTGCTACTGAGAACTGCGCCGATCGCACTCAGTCCATGCAGAACACGAGGGATATCATTGATGCTCAGACCAGAGGAACACAGGCGATCCTGGATAAACTCTGCGCTCTTGAGCTGGATGGAGTCAAAGGTCAGCTTGCTCAGGCACAGCGCGAAAATGTTGGTCTGCAGAATCAGCTCAATATGGCAACCATGGCTGCTTCTCAGGCTGCTCAGACTGCAACATTCCAGCAGGGTATGAATGCGGAAGTTGATGCTCTGTACAACCGTCTGAGCAATTGCCCTGTTCCTACAGTTCCTGTATACGGCAGACAGCCCATTTTCACATGCAATAACAATGGCTGTGGATGCGGTTGTGGTAACAGCACATTTTAAGGAGGAGCATCATGGCTTGTGAATTCTTGTACAATCCGATTCAGGAAGTAGCACTGAATGCTCCTATCCTGTTCGATACATCTATTCCCTGCAATCGCGGTAATGTTTACCACGAGGGCAATACCGGGAATTTTATTCTCAAAGGTGCTTCCTCCAACAGCGGCTGTTGCAATCAGTTTGCGCAATATCAAGTTACTTTTAATGGAAACATTGCTATTCCCGAAGGTGGTACAGTCACACCCATCGCAGTTGCGATTGCCGTTAATGGTGAACCCCGTCTTACCAGCAGAGCAATTTTTACTCCTGCAGCAGTGGAAGACTATGGCAATGTTACCAGTACTGCGATTATTAAGGTTCCTCGTTGTTGCTGTTTTAGTCTCAGCGTGAATTCAGTTCCTGCTACCACTGATCCTACAGTAACACCAGCACCCGTAATTGAAGTACAGAATGCTAACCTGACTATTACACGAATTGCATGAGCCTGAAAGGAGCAGAATAAAATGCATAAACTTTATGAACTCAAAGACAAGCTCATGAAAGAGCTTGAGGAATATGCTGACAATGGCAAGTTTTCCAAAGATGATGTAGAAGCCATCAAGTATACTGCCAGTGCCATTGATCACATCTGCAATATTATGGAAGATACAGATGGCGAATATAGCGAGGCTATGATGCCGATGGGTGATGGATACACTTACGCCAGAGGCAGATCTTATACTCGTGATGGCAGAGGTGGTAGATCTTATGCCAGAGGCAGAATGAATGCTCGCCGCGATGCCATGGGAAGATATTCCCGTGCTAGTGAAGATATCGCCGAGCAGCTTCGCGATATGATGCAAGATGCTCCTGATGAGCATATTCGCATGGAAATTGAGAGGCTTGCAAATAAGGTCGAGAAAATGTAAGGAGGTGGCCTCTTGTGATAACTGAACAAGATTTGCAGGAGGCCATTGCCGAATGTGAAGGGCAGAGAAACCCGACGGCAAATACCTGCATTAAACTCGCAGCATTTTATACCATCAAAGAACATTTATTTCCAGATGAAAAACCAGCTTATTCGTTTACACCTGCACCAATAAGTACGGAGTTTAAAGATGTTGAAAAACCTTTAGATCTTGTTAATTATAAAGGTGAGTCAGAATTTGCGCAAGCAATTTATGGATTGCCAAATGACATAGCTTGGTCTATCATGGACGAATTAATGTCGACTTTGGCGGTTATAAATCCAAAATTATATAATGGTATTATGAGAAAAGTGGCGGAGTAATCCGTCACTTTTTTATTAATTATAATAGCTATCCAACATTTTTGGATTTTCCAAAATATCTTCTATATTACAATTTAAAGCAGTACATAACTTGACAATAGTATTGAGACGGGCATTGTCTATAAGTTTAGCTCCTTGTTCATAATGCTGTAGTGTTCTTATGTTAATTTTAGCAGCCCGTGCCAATTCTGATTGCGAAAAATTTCTAGATTTTCTCATTTTTTGTAAATTCGTCATGATCAAACTCCTCCAATTTTTATAATAAAATATATTATGAATTATACTACAAAAGTTGTATCTTGTAAATTAAAGATTAAAGTTTACGAGTAAACCTGCACAATTCTATCCTTCAATCCTTGTGTGTTATGTACATGTACCTCTTTGGTGGTATACTGTATAATAGATAATGTAAATGGCACACGTTAAACATATGAAATGTATAATGCTCGTCCGGTTTTAACTGCCGTAGAAAATGCAATTGAAGAACTTACGAATGAAATGCCTGATCATAAGCGTATCGTTTGGAAAGGTTATTCTGGGAAAAAAGTTTTTAAAATGTCTGCAGTATGTGATGAGCTTAGTATTTTTGATTGGTGGAATGACACACTTTCCATCAGCCAGCTTAAGCAAATGAGGACTTTCCTTCAGCAAGCGATCAAGCTCGGATTTACCGGCTATGTGTGCTTTAAAGTAGGAGCAAGCGGTTGCTCTCATGGGATGTGGGCACATAAAAGTGAATCAACTGACGGATATGCTCCTGATGGAGATTGTCTTTTTCATTCTTTTAGATCTGGTGATAATTATTTTGATATGCAGCTCAATGGAGTATGGATGCATGATAAATACGCAACAGAAGAAAATTCCTGTCCTGATTTTACTTTGAAGCAGATCAAGGAAGAGCTTAAGAAAGGAGAAAATTAATTATGGGTTATGAGAGCAGATTGTATGTAGTAGATAAATTAGGTGATTATGGTGAAGTAATTGCCGTCTTTAATCTGTGTAAGGTTCCATCTGTAGCAAATAAGATGAAAATTTATCCGCCAACTAATGTATACATATGTTCTGGTGATACAGAGATCACAACAGATTGTTATGGCAAGCCGCTTACTGAAATTCCAATTAAAGATGCAATATCGATCATTGAAGATGCTGCCATAAATGAAAGTTATAGAAGATTTGCCCCCTGCTTGAATATGCTCAAAGGATTTGAACTTAATAGGTGGCATGATCTCGTCGTATTACACTATGGATATTAAAGAAAATTTAAATTAGGAGGTTTGTAATGAAAGTATTTGTTTACAGTAAGAAAACCAGCAAGCTGATGTTTGTAGTTAAAGATGTAATTAAAGTTGAAGAGCATCCGGATAAAAAGAAAATCTATTTCCAGACAGCTAACGGTGAGACAGTTTCCGGGAATACTTGTGAAGTAAAATCCACAATCTATCAGAACTAATAATTTTTAAAATACCCCTAAAGTTGTACATTAGTACAATTTTAGGGGTATAATTTATATTATAAATATTTAAAAAGTCAAGATAAAGTCAAGATGAAGTCAAGATGAAAAATTGATCTTGACTTGCCCGAGAGGTATATAAACATTGACTTTCTGGGCAAAAAAGTCAGAATAGAGTTTATCTTGACTTTTTAATTCATCTTGACTTTTCAATCCATTATAAGGATATTATAATGGATAATATCAGAGATTAATGTGCGGTATCGTGCGTATGATTTAAAATAAATATAAAAAGTAATGTACATTTTTAATTGTATAATATATAATAGAATCAACTTTTAAATTTATGATCTTAGTAACCGGGAGGTATATACAATGACTAATGGCATTCGTGATTCTACTAATTAATTTTAATTTTTATATTTTTACGATCAATTAAAAATAAGAATAACTATCGCGCAGAAATGGCCGGAATTATTCCTGTCAAAATGATTTCGGCCATTTTATAAAAATGGAGGAATATAATACTATGAAGATTACTTATAATGCTGATGCATCCGTCATTCGTCCCGTTCATGTGGCAAAGAAAAGTGAGGAAATCCTTGCCATTGAGGAATTTATGAATTCCGAACATAAAAATATCTGCTTTGAATATGAAGATCAGGAAGAGGCCAGGAAGAAGAGAAACAACATTGCAACACATGCCCGCAAAGGTGGCCTGGACGTAAAAGCGCTTCTTCGTGACAATAAGGTGATCGTGATCAGAAACGAAAAGAAAAGTACAGATGAATAATATAAGACTATATCCCCATCAAAAAGAAGGATTAAAACAAGTTGAAGATTTAAACCGCGTTGCTTTTTATTGGGATATGGGTCTTGGAAAAACTTTTGTGGGAGCCGAGAAAATAATACAACTTGGCTCCCATATAAATTTGGTGGTTTGTCAAAAATCAAAAATCGAAGATTGGCAAGATCATTTTCTTTCGTTTTATAAAGATATTGTCATATTTAATTTGACAGAAAAATCAGAGTTTGAAAAATTTTTTGAGATCATTGATAACCATAAAAAGCAAGTAATTGGGATAATTAATTATGATCTAATATTTAGAAGAAAAGAATTACTTAAATTATCGGATTTTACACTTCTTTTAGACGAGTCGTCTCTAATTCAAAATGAAAAAGCTAAGCGTTCTAAATTTGTATTATCATTAAAACCTAAAAATATTATATTGTTATCAGGCACACCAACTGGTGGAAAATATGAAAGATTATGGAGTCAGCTCCATTTGTTGGGTTGGAATATTACTAAAGATATGTTTTATAATCATTATGTAGATTATCATTGGGATGACTCTGAAGGTTTTCCTATAATGATTATTGATGGTTATAAAAATGAAACCAGACTGAAAAATAAAATGCGGCAATATGGTTGCAGATTTTTAAAGACAGAAGAAGTTTTTGATCTGCCGGAAAAAACTGATATTCCAGTTGTTATTCCAACTACTTCTGATTATAAGAAATTCAGAAAAAATTCTCTTGTAGAATTTAAACATAATGGTACTGACATAGAATTAATCGGTGCAACCACTTTAACCCGATTTTTATATGAAAGACAATTGTGCGGACAATATAATGATAAAAAATTAAATGCATTTAAGGATCTTGTAGAATCTACAAATGATCGACTCATAGTTTTTTACAATTTTAATGAAGAACTTATTGCATTACGAGAGATAGCAAAAGAATGCAATAGAGAAAGTGGTTTTATAAATGGATCTGGCCGTTCAATGTATGCGTATGAATGCTGTAAAGATGGCATTACTTTTGTTCAGTATCAAGCCGGAGCAATGGGATTAAATCTGCAAAAAGCAAATAAGATCATTTATTTTACTCCGCCAGTATCATCAGAACTTTTTGAGCAAAGTAAAAAACGTATTCATAGAATTGGTCAAGAAAAGCCGTGTTTCTATTATTATTTAATTTGTAGAAATAGTATAGAACAAGCAATTTATGGGACATTGGCAAAAAGAAAGGATTATACTGACGCTCTTTTTAAGGAGGCAGAAAATGTTATGTAAAAATGCATATTATCCGGATGGTGATGAAAAAGGACGGTTGCATTGTAAAATAATAAAAGATAAATGTCCGTTGATTTATTATTGTCGAATAAATGAAAGATTTGAAAATACAGTTGATGCATTTAATTGTATATATAGAGAAAAAAAGGATGACGATAATGAATCGTTACTTGATGAGAAATTACAAGAAATACAACAGGTAATAAAGAAATACGGTGAAGAAAATTTTTATATTTCTTTTAGTGGCGGCAAAGATTCTACAGTATTATCAGCATTAATTGATATGGCATTGCCTAATAACAAAATTCCAAGAGTATATGCAAATACTGGAATTGAATTAAATATGATTCGAGACTTTGTTTTTGAAATGAAAAAAAACAGATGGTAGAATAAAAATTGTAAAGCCTACTGTTTCTATAAAATCAATGTTAGAAAAAGATGGTTATCCATTTAAAAGTAAATTACATGCTCATTGCGTAGATCTTTATCAGAAACACGGCTTTACAAAAAATATGGTAAATGGATATTTAGGAAAAAGGCCTGAACAATGGCATAGTCAGCAATGCCCTAAAAAGTTGCTTTACCAATTTACTGATGAAAACACACTTAAAATTTCAGATGTTTGTTGTATAAGATTAAAAGAAGAACCGCTTATAACTTGGTCAAAAGAAAATGTTAAATCAATAGCTATTATTGGAACTATGAGAGATGAAGGAGGGCGCAGAGGAAGAGGGGGGACCAGCTGTTTACAGTTTTATGGCACGAAACTTAAACAATTTAAACCGCTTATGCCATTAACAAAAAAAATGGGAAAATTGGTTTATAGAAGCATATAATATTAAAATTTGTGATATTTATAAACCACCTTATAATTTTGAAAGAACAGGCTGCAAGGGCTGCCCTTTTGCTCTTCACTTGCAGCATGAACTTGATATGCTTGAAAAATTTTTTCCAGCAGAAAAGAAGCAATGTGAAATAATTTGGAAACCAGTTTATGATGAATATAGACGATTAAGATATAGACTAAAAGACTCAAATCAGTAAAATTATACAAAAGGTTTGATTATTTTTTATTCAATTTGTCAGTATATATTTAATAAATAATTAGGTATAATTATCTATGGGACCTGAAAAATCTTTTGAGAATAAAGTTAAAAATTTTTTATCAGAGCAGGGGATTTATCCACTTGGTATAGAAAAGCAAAAGATAACTATTGCTCCAATCGGATATTGGGAAAAACGATTTGCAAATCGTAATACTAAAAGCGGTCTTCCAGATATGCATATTTGTATTTATGGACATTCTATTGAAGTTGAACTTAAACAGCAAAATGGAAAGCCGAGTGATCTGCAAATTAAAATGTGCCAACAGATTATAGATTCTGAAGGTATTGCTTTTATATTATATCCATCGGGATTTGAAACATTTAAGAGATTCATCCATAATATTATTTATGATGAATATATAGAAGATTTGCCATTGATAGTGAAATAAGGAGGGAATGCTTATGGCAAAAAAGATACTCGACAACAAAGCGTTCATTATTGATATGCTGAAATCTACTAAAAGAGAAGGCATAGAAGATCTGATTGCTTATATGGAAGATTGCGGATTTTTTGAAGCACCATGCAGTACAAGGTATCACCTGGCTTGTGAATTTGGACTGGTCCAGCATACGAGAAATGTTATGGAAACTGCAGAAAAAATTGGAGTAGCTTTGTATGGTGGAAAGGGTTATAATGAAATTCAAAACAGTGTGATTATTGTTGCAATTCTCCATGATCTTGGTAAAATGGGTCAGTTTGAAAAGCCCATGTACGTGGAAAATCGGTTGAAGTCTGGTGAGTTAGGAAGTCAGCCATATAAATCCAATCCCGATCTATTGAAGGTTCCCCATGAAGTAAGATCTATTGCCATTGCAAGCATGTTTATCGATCTTACTGAAGAAGAGCAGTTTGCTATTTTATATCATAATGGTCTGTATGGAGATTTTAAATATGAAATTCAGGGAAATGAAACTCCTTTATATTTGATTCTCCATTTTGCAGACATGTGGGCTGCCCGTGTTATTGAAGAGAAAAAGGAGGCTTAATATGAAAGGTATAACAACGTGTAAAGTGTGTGGAAGAGAATTTCCGCTCATGGTTGTGGATCATTATATTGTTCAGGATCCACGGAAAATCGGAACTATTGCTAATTTGGTGAATCCTGATAAAGCCATCGAGTATGATGCTTTTGATTGCCCGCATTGCGGTTGTCAGAACGTTATGCAGACGAGAAAACCTATATGGCTTCCTGAGGCCTGTGAGTGCAAGGAAGAATCTGAAGAGGAAACTAAAGAGAAAACAGATCCAGATAAAAGCGTTGCTGATATGAGAGAATTTTTGATTGGCTATTGTGAAGGCCGTTCGTGTACAAACTGTCCGCTTGATAAATCAGGATTTTTATGTGGACGTGGATATTCATTCCGCGCTAGCGTTCCTGGTACATGGGGATATATGTCAGATGAGCAGATTAAAAGACATTATGAGGTAGTAAAGGAGGAAAAATAATGGGCCAGTTGGTTTATATCTTAGGAAGATCTGGAACAGGAAAATCTTATTCCATGAGAAATCTTGATCCTGAAAAATTTGCTGTGATCAATGTTCAAGGGAAATGGTTCCCGTTTAAGAATGCCAGCAAGATCAAGTATGTGGTAACTGATGACAGCGATTCTATTGTAAAAAATATTAAGGGTCTGGCAACTACTTATGATATTATTGTAGTCGATGATTTCCAGTATGTAATGGCTAATGAATTTATGCGCAGAGCAATGGAGCGTGGATATGATAAATTCACTGAAATTGGTCGTCACGCTTGGGACATTGCAAACTGCGTTAAAGATCTTCCTGCAGAAACAGTCGTATATGTAATGTGTCACACTGATACTGATCAGGAAGGTTTGGAGAGGCTTAAGACAATTGGTAAAATGCTTGATGAAAAAATCGTTATGGAAGGTATGAGTACTATTGTCCTTAAGACAAATGTATCCGACGGGAAATATACATTCTTGACTCAGAATAATGGTAAAGATACTGCTAAATCACCGGCGGGTATGTTTCCTTCTTATGCTATTGATAATGATCTGAAATATGTAGACGATAAGATCAGATCTTATTATGGATTTGAAGGATCTAAGTCTGAGACAGAAATGGCAGAGGCTGATGCAGAAGCTGTACGGGAAGATCCTAAAACAGAAAAGAAAACCAGGAGACGCCATTCTGTGACAGAATCTGATACAGCTGAAAAATCTTCTGTGGCAGAGGTTGATGAACCTACAGAACCTGAGGAATCTGCACCGCCTCGCCGTAGGCGTCGTGCATTGAAAAAAGAAGCAGATCTTGAAAGAAAAGAGATTGCTGATGAAATCGCTACGGACATTCCGGATGGTGATGAGGAAGAAGTTTCTTATGAAGAAACAGAAGAGCCTGAAGTTATCCGCAATCTCAAGCGTAAAAGCAGAAGTCAGGAAGAATCTGCAGATGAAACTGTAGATCAGAGCGAAGAAACTCCGGCGCCTACTCGCAGGCGTCGTAGAAGAGTCTAATAAATATTAAAATATTAAGGAGGATTTATAAATGGATTTTAAAGAATTTGACAAGCAGGTCGATGTAGAACAGCTGAAGAATGATGCTGCAGAAATTAAGAAAAATGGCGGTACGGGAGATTTTCCTGAGTTGCCGGCAGGGACTTATGTGATCAAGCTGGATAAACTTGAACTTGGTTCTACAAAAGATAAGCGTCCCATGATGAGAGGGCAGTTTTCTATTGTAGAAGGCCAGTATAAAAAACAGAAGATGTTTGTGAACCGTGTAGTATATGGTACAAAAAATGATGCTAACATGATCGCGAATGTTCTCGGATTTCTGGAGTCTCTTGCTCCGTCAGAAGATATTGGTCCTTTTGTTTTTAATGGATATGCTGCCCTTGCAGAATTGATCATGGATGTTGCAGAAGACGTCGCTGGACTTACTTATGAAGTTGAATATGATCCGGATGCATTTAATCCCATTTCCATCAAGGAGGTTTTCGAAGAAGAGTAAATAATTCGCTCCGTATTGTTATAATTTTGAAAACTACCGGCTGGTATAATTGCCGGCCGGTAGTTTTTATGTGGAGAAAATTATTATGCTTAATTTTTATGATTTTGAGGTTTTTGATTATGATTGGATGGTTGTAAATATTAATCCGATAGAGCGGACAAGAACTTCTATTATAAATGATTCCGAAAAACTTAAAAGGTATTTTGAAGACCATAAGAATGAAATTTGGATAGGTTATAATAATAGGAGATATGATCAATACATTTTAAAAGCTATATTGTTGGATATGGATCCTGCAGAGGTAAACCGCTGGATTATTAAAGAAAATAAAGGGGGCTGGCAATATTCTTCTTTATTTAACAAAATTACTATGATTAATTTTGACACCATGCTTCGTACTGATACCGGTTTAAAAACCTTGGAAGCCTTTATGGGAAATGATATTAGAGAAACTTCAGTACCATTTGACATAGGTAGAAAATTAACTCCAGAAGAACTTGCAGAAACTGAAAAATATTGTACTCATGATGTAGAACAGACCATTGAAGTATTTCTTGCAAGAAAAGCTGAATTTGATGCTGCCATGGGCTTGGTGAAAATCTTCAATTTACCATTATCTTATATGGGAAAAACCGGTGCCCAAAGAGTTGCAAAAATACTTGGAGGAAAAGGACAAAAATTCAATGATGAATTTGAATTTCCGATTGTACCGACATTAAAATTAAGCAAATATAAATATGTTGCAGATTGGTATAGAAATCCAAAGAATCATAATTATAAGGCAAAGCAAGACGTAATAATTGCAGAAGTTCCCCATAGGTTTAAATGGGGAGGAGCACACGGTGCAATTAGGCGATATTATGGCGAGGGCATTTACGTTATGGCAGATGTTACAGCTTATTATCCAAGTTTACAACTGAGATATAAGTTTGGATATCGTAACATGAATAACCCCGAAAACTTTGAAAAAATTCATGGTGAAAATCTCAGATTTAAAGCATTGGGAGATAAGACTGCACGATTGCCATATAAAATTGCAGATAATGCGATATCTGGTCAATTAAAGGATCAGTTTTCTCCTTTATTTGATCCACGAGAAAATAATGCAATCTGTGTTAATGGTCAATTGTTATTGGTAGATCTTATTGAAAAATTGGAACCATATATTGAATTGATTCAATCCAATACGGACGGTATCCTTTTTAAAATGCCGGTAAGATATAAAAATGTTGAGGCTTGGTATAATATTATTGATGATGTTGTATGGGGCTGGGAAAATCGAACTGGCATGCGGATGGGGTTTGATATTTTTACTAAAGTTTTTCAAAAAGATGTCAATAATTATTTATTGGTAGGCTTAGGTGGAAAAACCAAAACAAAAGGTGCTTATACGAAATCATTAAGTAAAGTAGATTTTGATTTACCAATAATCAATAAAGCAATGGTAGATTATATGGTCCACAGTACTCCGATAGAAAAAACGGTAAGAGATTGTAATGAATTAAAAATGTTTCAAAAGGTTTTTAAACTTTCTGGAAAATATTGGAGGGTGTGGCATAATGGTAAATATTACTTAGAAAAATGCTATCGTGTTTTTGCATCGAAAAACACAAAAGATACATATCTCGGTAAACTTAAATCTAAAGGGGCAACAATAGAAAAATTTGGTAATTGTCCTGATCATTGTTTTATTGATAATGGCAATATAAATGGAAAGGAGGTTCCTGATAGTCTTGATAAGCAATGGTACATTGATTTAACGAAAGAGAGATTGCGGCAATATGGAGTAGCTATAACATGATCAATTTATTTAAAGGTTATGTTCCGACTAAAAATAAAAAATGCTTAATTCCATTTAAGAATAAATCCGCTTCAGAATTACAAAGTTACGATCAAGTTACAAATCTACCAGAATATGCCGGTATACTGGCTGAAAATGCAATACTTATAGATATTGATGATTTTGAACAGTCAGAAATTTTATTCCAGATTGTAGATGATTTACAGCTTAATTGTAGAGTTTATAGGACAACTCGAGGTAAACATTTTTTATTTAAAAATGTTACTTCAGACGGAAAAATTATTCAACGTACTTGTAAAATAAAAACTTCCCTTGCTTGCGGATTAAAAGCAGATATAAAAGTGGGATGTAAAAATTCATATTCTGTTTTAAAGTTTGATAACAAAGAACGGGAAATATTGTATGATATTTTTGAAGATGAAGAATATGAAGTTGTTCCAAAATGGTTACTTCCGATAAAATATTCTGCAGAGTTTATTACGATGGAGTCTGGAGATGGAAGAAATCAGAGTCTTTTCAATTATATTCTTACTTTACAGAGTTGCGATTTTTCAGTAGAAGAAGCTCGAGAAACAATAAGGATCATTAATAAATACATTTTAAAAGATCCTTTAGATGATTCTGAAATAGACACTATTCTTAGAGATGAAGCATTTAATAAGCCGGTATTTTTTGCAAGAGGAGGAAGATTTCTTTTTGATAGGTTTGCAACCTATATAAAAAATAACAGCCATATTATAAAAATTAATGGGCAGCTTCATATTTACAAAGACGGCATATATATTAATAATCTTAAATATATAGAATCAGAAATGGTAAGACAGCTGCCAGGATTAAGTAAAGCAAAAAGAGCCGAAGCGATGTCATATTTAGATCTGCTAATAGAACAGGACACTGAACCAAGCGGAGCCGAACTAATAGCTTTCAAAAATGGCATTTACAATATTGATACGGACGAATTCATAGGATTTTCTCCAGATTATATAATTACTAATAAGATTAATTATGATTATATTCTGGAGGCTTATTCTGAATTAGTAGACATAACTTTAGATAAGTTAGCATGTCATGATGAAAAAATTCGTGATTTATTGGAAGAAGTAGTAGGCTATACGTTTTATAGACGTAATGAATTACGTAAAGCATTCGTTCTTATTGGAGATAAGGTAAATGGAAAATCGACATATCTTGATATGATAAAAACTCTATTAGGAGATATTAATACGGCAGCATTGGATCTGGGAGAATTGGGAGATAGGTTTAAAACTGCAGAATTATTCGGAAAACTTGCAAATATTGGTGATGATATTGATGATAATTTTATCCCAAATCCTGCAGTATTTAAAAAGCTAGTTTCCGGTGACAGATTGAATGCTGAGAAAAAAGGTAAGGATCCATTTGATTTTAATAACTATGCCAAAATGCTTTTTTCTGCTAATGATATGCCGAGGATTAAAGATAAATCCGGAGCAGTATTAAACAGGTTAGTTATTGTACCTTTTAATGCGAAATTTTTACCTACAGATCCTGATTTTGACCCTTATATTAAATACAAACTGAGACAGCCAGAATGTATGCAATATTTAATTCAGTTAGGACTAGACGGTTTGAAGTATATTCTTAAACATCAACAGTTCACTGAATCTGAAAAGGTTAAAAAGGAAATGCAGGAATATGAAGAACAGAATAATCCAATTTTACTGTTTTTCAAAGAAGAAAGCAAGATCGAAAATGAACCGACAAGTTCAGTTTACAGGCATTATACTGAATTTTGTTTAGCAAACAATTTTACTCCTATGAGTAACATAGAATTTTCAAAACAAGTTAAGAAATATTATGGCCTTAAAATTGTCAACAAAACCATTAAAGGTAAAAAATACAGAATTTTTGTAAAGGAGGATGAATGACAAAATGGCATGAAATAACAAGAGAATGGTCAATTTGGCGTTTTATTCGTTGGTTGATATTGGTAGAACGATCTGCCATTAAAAATGCTGATAACATAAGAAAAACATCAGATAAAGACTTAGAAAATGATTGGTATGAATTTTTAATGGAGGAGAAAAAATAATGCGAATAATCCTTGAAGGCGCAGACGGTGTTGGTAAAACTACATTGGCAAATATTTTAGCGTTTAAATATGGGCTTGATATTTGTCATTGTACACAGCATGATCCAGCAGATTTTAGATTCTATAAAGAATCTGTAAGAAAAAATAATGTCATTTGGGACAGGCATACTATTGGAGAATTAATTTATCCTAAGATATTTGATAGAAAACCGCAGATCAGTGGTGAAGATGTAAGAATCGTATTGTGGAATGCAAAAGAGCTTGATACAAAAATTTTTGTTCTTACAGAAGATCCGCTTTTGATTCAGAAAAGACTGCTTGACAGAGGTGGAGAAGATCCTAGGATTTTTGATAATATCAATTGGATAAATGATCAGTTTATTTTTTATGCTAAACAGTTCAATGTTCCTGTGATCAGCACATCGTCTATGACACTTAATGGAATTTTTAACATGATTGAAAAGGAGGACTAAATAATGGCAGCAGGAAAACTCGGTTATAACACCACACAGCTCACCCCCCAGGATGCATTTGAGAGACATATTTATCACAGAGATCAGTTTGCTCATTATTTGAGATGGAGTCATGTACTGAAAAACGCAAAAATCGGTCAGACTATTCTCGATTTTGGCTGTGGATCTGGTGAGATTCTTGAGGTATTTTATCGTAATCGATATCGTCCTAAGAAATATCTGGGTCTTGATATTAGGGCAAAAACTATTGCGGAGAATTCAGAGAAGTTTAGAAATCTTGATTTTGCAGAATTCCGTCAGGTCGATCTTTGTCAGTCTGAACTTGATCTTGGTATGACATTTGATATTGTAACTTGCTTTGAGGTCATTGAGCATATCGGCCATAAGAATGCTGATAATTTCCTTGATAACATTGCGTTCCATTGCAATAAAAATACTACAGTTTTTCTCAGCACTCCCAATTATGATCCTCACGTAGGAGCAGCAGAAAATCATATGCTCGGAAAAGACGGAACAGAAGTTGGGGAGTGGGATCATTTTGAACTTCAGGATAAATTGTCCGAATATTTTACCATTGAAAGAAAATATGGAACATTTGCTTCTATTAAAGATTATAAAGAGGATCTGGTTGGTTGGAGAAAAGAAGCATTTGATGAACTGAGAAAATATTATGATACCAACCTTCTTGCCAATATGATGGCTCCCATGATTCCTGCCGAGCATGCTAGAAATTGTCTTTGGGTTTTAAAAGTACGGGAGGATTAAATGGAAAAGCATCGATATAAAATAATTACATTATGTGGGAGTACTAAATTTAAGGAAGATTTTCTTAGAGAACAAGAAAGATTGACTCTCGCAGGAAATGTAGTAATAAGCGTTGGGGTGTTCGGCCATGCTGACAATATATCGATGGAAGATAGCATTAAAATTATGCTAGATGATATTCATAGACAAAAAATTGAAATGGCCGATGAAATTTTCGTAATAAATAAAAATGATTATATAGGTTTATCTACTAGAAATGAAATCAATTATGCAATGGTCTGTGGAAAAACCATAAGATATATGGAGAAACATTATGAATAAAATAGATGATATCTATTATGATTTATGTTACAAATTGTTGAAATGTGGAAATGAAGTAAAAGGGACAAGAGAATTAAATAATGTCAAGATTGAGTTAAAAGACATTGATAAAAACCTTGTCAGCATTAGAGATATTTCTCCTGCATATTTGTTCGGTGAATGGATTTGGTATTTTACTGGAAGAAATTCAATGGAATTTATTTCATCTTTCGGTTCAATGTGGAAAAGGCTCACCGATGACGGAAAAACCAGCAACAGTGCATATGGTTATATAATGAAATCAAAACACGGTTTTGATCAAATAACAACTATCATTAAACTTCTTGAAGAAGATCCAGAGTCACGCCGGGCCGTTATCAATATTAATACTCCGAATCCAAATGTAATTACTACGAAAGATGAACCATGTACAATTGCGTTGCAGTTTATGATTAGAAATGGAAAACTTAATTGTACAGCAATGATGAGGAGTAACGATATCTGGTTTGGTTTTCCATATGATGTGGCGTTTTTCACGGAACTTCAAAAGTTTATTGCAGATAAATTAAATGTAGGATACGGTACTTATACTCATTTTGTTACTAGTCTGCATTTGTATGAGAGAAATTATAAAGATGTAGAAAAGATTATTGATGACCCGATCAGTAAACCGATATCTTTTGATAGAAAAAAATTTCATGATAGTGCATATTTAATCGGTGATTTTATTGAGGCTGCTGAAAAATATGAAACACCGGATCAGATCAAGAGATTGATGATTTCGCTTGCTGAAAGATATTTTGATTTTAAACAAGGAGAAGAATAAACATTTATGAAGATAAAAGTGATTGATTTTGGTTATTCCAAACTTCCTGAAAGAGGACATTATAATGACGCTGGTGCAGATGTTAGAGTTTGCATGCATGATAAAAATTCTATTACTATCTGGCCCCATACTACAGAGGCTATTCCATTGGGATATGGTCTTGAAATTCCAGACGGTTATATGGCATGCGTTTTTCCCAGATCAGGATTAAGTAAAAATGGCATTGTTTGTGAATTGCCTCCGATTGATTCTGGATATCGTGGAGAAATCCATGCAATAGTCCATAATGGAAGTAACGTTAAGCAGCAGTTTAAAAACGGCGAACGAATTGGCCAGCTTGTTATCCTTCCTGTAATAATGGCAGATTTTGTCACAGATCTTGGAGATGATAGGGGTAACGGCGCGTTTGGATCAACCGGGTTAAAGTAAATCTGCACAAAAACATAAGATCATCCTTGTTAACAATGTCAATGTATATTCATGACAATATATCATATAATAGATAATGTAAATGACATGTATTGGCATTGTTGACAAGGAGGTTTATCATGACATTTGAAACTTTTGAAAAAATTGCATCTATTCATAGACCTGACATAATTGTGTCTAAACATGGTGATTATTGTAATAATAGATCTAAAAATACTCTTGGTATCATTTTTATTAAACCTGATGGCAAGCAGAGTCGCGTATATAATTATCATGGAACTTATACTGAAATCCTCAATAAATTAAACATTCAAGTAATTACTAAATCTGATGTCGCTTCTCTTGAGGCCGAGCTTAAAACATATGAGTATATTAATGGTCAAGAAAGTATTTTTGATGATGGTATGGTTTTTGATTATACTAAAGAAATTGCTGATACTAAAGATCGTCTGAACTATTTTCTTACATCGGATGATATAGTGAGAGAATGGGAATATTGAAAGGGGGTTTATTATGTTAAGAAATCGGTGGTATGCAGTTCAGAAAGATAGAACTGATGGTTGGGATAATGGTTCTTACAGTTATCAAAATGCTATCAAAATGCTCAAAAAGCAAGGATTTGGATTAATTGCTGTTATCGATGAAAATGCAGGTTGTTGCATGGAAGAAATCACTTTTGAAGAATTATTTAATTGATGAAATTTCTGTTTGCCGGTATCAGATTAAAAACCGGCAATTTTAATGTAAAAATGTTTCAGTAAGGAGGTTAAGGTATGATCAGAAAAATTATTTGGAATACAATATTTGGGATTGGCTGTCTTTCCGGTATGATAGGCGGTTGTGCATTAGATTCTGAATCATTAACCATCCCTATGATTCTTATTGGCGTAGGGTTAATGATGGGGTTTATAGGCTATCGTGGAATAAAGAAAACAGCCGCTATGATGGAGGAACGTGATGGAGATTAAAGAAGCGAGCAAAATCATAAAAGAAGCCTGCGACGAATGGGAATATTTGAAGGATACTGGAGATGATTGGACGGATGTGCATGAAGCCAGAGACCTTGCCATCTCCGCTCTGGAAAAGCAAGAGCAAGATAGGTGGATTCCAATTACAGAACGGATGCCAGAAGAAAACGATTTTGTGCTCGTAACAGTCAGCGGAGAGGATGTGCGCGGATGTGAGTGGAAAGATTCAATGGCTCTCGCTGTGTGGATAAATCAGTGGAACCTGGTTGACGCAAATCTGGTGTCATACAGAATCAGCGCATGGCGTCCGCTCCCCGAACCATACACGGAGGGAAAATCATGACCAAAGTAAATTGTTTTCTGGAAAAATGCGTTTATTGCAAAGATTACACTTGCGCAAGAGATGAAATCACATTGGATGACGAACATTCTTGTATTGGTGGCTGTGATGATGGATGGGAATTAGATGATGCGGAGGATGAAGCATGAAAGACATTATATGTAGAAAAGCGATCATCATGTTGGCGAAGGTGATTTTTAAACTTGCGGTAGAAGCAAAAGTTCTTGAAAATGACGAGTGGGAGGCTCTGGAAAGGCTGTCTAACGAAGATTTCTCATGGTTTATGGAGGAAGATAATGGCTGATGAATATATTCGCAAGCAGGATATGGTAAATTACTGCAAAGCACTCATGAACGCTGAAGTGGTACAAAAAACTGATAATTGGGGATATGGAAAAGAACGATATAATCAAACAGAAGTTATTTTGAATTTCATCGAGAATTGTCAACCTGCCGATGTTATTAGCAAAGCAAATATGATAACACTGCTTGAAAAAACAGAAAGAGAAGTTTTAAAAGGCATAAACAGGTATTCAACACCCTGGATAATGATTGATTCCATTTTTAAAACTATCAGGTGCATGGTAAATATGTTGGGAGAAAAGACAGATGGCTGAAGAGTATATCAGCAGAAAGGAGTGAGAGCATGAGTAAAGAAGTAACGGAAATTATCAATACACTTTGTGAGAAGTTAGGGGTAGCGGCAAGCGTACTTGTGCCGGAGATGGCACGATATAGCATTGCAAGGTTGGCATTCCTGACAGTGGTGCAGACGATTCTGGCGGTTGTTATGGCTGTTGTGGTTGTAAAACTCGCAAAGTGGAGTCTGGACAATGAAGATGAAGACTGGGATGAAAAGGGTATTTCGCTTTTTCTCACATGCATCATCCCAGGACTTGTAATGGCATTTTTGATTGGCTGTGCAATCTCAAGTGCTACAGACCTGATCGGGTGGATTGCATCACCGACAGCATCGGCAGTTAAAGAGATTACAAGCTTGATTAAGTGAGGTTAAAAGCATGGAAAAGAAATATATCATTAAACTGGAAGATGATGAACTGGCGTATCAGACTATTATCATAAACGGGATGCCTTATATCAAACCGCTTCGATTACTGCCCTACATCGAACCCGAAGACTACCCGAAACAGGCATACACCGATACTCTTAGGATGGATGTCTACCGGAAGGGCTTATCCGATGCATGGGAGGCGGCGAGGAAGATTGGGAGCAATTCGATGTGCAGTTTGAAAGAAATGGGGTTTGATTTCAGCCGATGTGTCGTTGCGGACTATAATCCCAGTTGGTTTGTTGTTAAAAATTATTCTGCATCTGAGTGCATCGAGAAAATCCGGCAGTATGAGCAGGAGAAAGATAAACAAGCAAGGATTGAATACAATTATGAAGAAATCGAAGATGTTATCAATACAACCATAAGGGAGTGCAATGTATCGCTTGATGAAATCGCCGAAGTCTTGCGAAAGATGAAGGAGGTCAATAATGGATAATACAGCAAAGAAATATAAATGTGAGTTATGTTATAGCGCAGAAACATTTACGACTGGCACGATGATGCTTACTAAAGAAGAATATAAATTTGCTAAGCGTTTAATTGATCCTTTGAATTGGGACAATCTTGATTATAACGCTTGGTGCGGGTGTCTGTCGGTAGATTGCGAAGAGTTAGATAAGGAATAATTAAATTATGGATAATACAACAAAGAAGGTACTTCAATTTCTAGCTAGAATTATTAGATGGCAATTTATGGTTATCGGTTGGGATATGGATTTGAAATCTAGAAAGGTACTTGATGATGTAGTTGATGGAAATTTTTCTTATTTTGAAGAAAAACCTAATGCTAAGCAGAAGCAACAAGCTGATCATATGCGTGAGATGGAAACCTTTTGGAAAAACAGTAATCCAACTACACTTACAAAAGAATAAATATGAAGGTAATCTATATAGAAGCATCTGAGGCATAATTAACTATGAAAATCTCACCTGAAACATACAAGCGAATGGCGGCGCAGCATGTACGGCTGAAATCCATGAAGCAGGGACAATTCATTCAGTGGGCGTGTAACTTTTGGCAGAATGCTTATAATGAAGGATTTGCCGAAGGAAAATCCAAAGGCATCGATATTCCTGAAGATACAGAAGTAGAAATCTGGGATGAAAAAGATCTTCTTACGCTTGACGATGTTTTTAATGCAATGTTAAGCATAAAAGGAATAGGGATTAAGCGTGCTACCGCAGTCATTGAATTGTTACAGAATTTCGAAAATAAAACTGAATAATGGTTATTCTACTACCGTAGTGGTATAAGTTATACAATATTTGTGGTATAAAATTTAAGTTTATAAAAAGTCAAGATAAAGTCAAGATGAGCTTTTCATCTTGACTTTTTTAATTCATCTTGACTTGAAATTACTACTGTAGTGGTATAAAATATACAATTCTAGTTGTATACAATATATTATTTTAATTGCAGTGCATTTTTAATTGTATATTATTATAGTCGTATATTACTAAAAGTGCATAAAAAATACCACTATAAGTGCATAAAAAGTCAAGATAAAGTCAAGATGAAGTCAAGATGAAAAATTGATCTTGACTTGCCCGAGAGGTATATAAACATTGACTTTCTGGGCAAAAAAGTCA
>OMYE01000170.1:0-410 GCA_900315145.1 uncultured Pseudomonadota bacterium
CACCGGACTTTAGTATCTCTGTGCAGTACCGGTGATACTTCTGTCTGAGAATTATTTTCAGTCAATTATTCAGATATATATGGTAATATTTCATAGTTTACCGATATGTAATGCGATTCTATTTGATTTTAGTTATTTTTTTTATAATAAGCAGATGGTTAAGTACTCAGTTAGCCGATAGATAACACCGGCATATACAGATATGCAGACAACAGGAGATAAATAATGAAACAGTACATTGTAGATGCATTCACTGACAGCGTGTTTCACGGGAATCAGGCGGCTGTCTGTATTATGAAAGACTGGCCTGCTGATACACTTATGCAGAATATTGCGAGGGAAAACAATTTTTCAGAAACAGCTTTTGCCGTTAAAGATGGCGACATCTACCGTCTGCGCTGGTTTACTCC
>OMYE01000170.1:423-5673 GCA_900315145.1 uncultured Pseudomonadota bacterium
AAACTTTCTGTGGTGCGGAAGGGGGATTTATTTGAGATGGATTTTCCTATGTATGCACTTAACCCGGTAGATATTACAGACACGATGACTGATGCTTTGGGAGTGCGTCCTGTGGAGGCTTATGCCGACAGGGATCTTCTGCTTGTTCTTTCTGATGAGAAAGCGGTCAGGGACTTAGCTCCCGATCAGCAGAAACTTAATGAACTTGACGGCCTTGCGGTGATTGTCACTGCCCGCTCCTCGACGGAGGATATTGACTGCGTCAGCAGGGTGTTTGCTCCAAGACTGCAGATACCGGAGGATCCGGTAACCGGAAGCTCACACTGTATGATTACTCCGTACTGGTGCAGCCGGCTGAACAGAAATGAACTGGTATGCTGCCAGGCCTCCGGAAGAGGCGGTACCCTGTATACTTCTCTACATGGAGACAGGGTAAAGATAGCCGGTAAAGCTGTGCTGTTCTCTGAAGGCGAAATACTGAAAGGAATTGCTGATTAGTACTGTTTCTTATCGGAGGAATCTGCAATTCCTCCGGATATTAATTGTCTTCAATCGTTTTTATTTGTCTTTATTTGTCCTGACGGTATAGATAATTGATAAGTGCTGCAGAAAAAAAATAATAACTCTGATATTCTGCACTTCATAACAAAACAAATAATAAATCAGCGTTATTCTACAGGCACTGCTTAGTCATGAAGTACACGGAGTTAAATATGCAAAAGACAGCCGCTTCTCTGATTCTCACTGCAGTCATGATTTTTTCAACAGCATCTTTTCTGCCGGGGTGCAGCACAAATGCTGTTTCCCTTGAACCGGAACAGAATGTCGTACAGAATGCAGATTTCAGCTACAGCTACATGGATTATCCTCTGGAGCGAAACGGTATATCACTGCATTTAGATTGCATAAAGAAGAACGGGGTAAATCCTGACAAAAATATTATCCTTATACACGGTGTAACCTATTCTTCGCATGAATTCGATATAAATTACGAGGATTACAGTCTTGTACGTTTTCTGGCTCGAGAAGGATATGCCGTATGGCGCCTTGATATAGCAGGTTTCGGCCAGTCAGGAGAGGTGACTGACGGTTTTATGCCGGACTCGGATTATGCGGCTGAAGATATTAACGCTGCCGTCCGGAAAATTGTAGAAATTACCGGACAGAACAGGATAGATGTTCTCGGCTGGAGCTGGGGAACAGTCACGGTAAGCAGATTTGCCTCCAGGCACGGAGAGCACGTAGGTAAAATAATTCTGTACGCTCCGATACTTAGCGGAGTAGGGCAGTATGATGTAAAGGATCCGTTTCATCATAATACCTGGGAGCATGCGACGGATGACTTTCAGAAAACAAAAGACGGATCTTTTGATTTGAATATTACGGATCCTGTCGTTATTGAAATGTTGGCTTCTGGCAGCTGGCATTATGACCGGGAATCAAGTCCTAACGGCGGCCGTCGTGATATCTGTGTTCCGGAAGATAAAAGGCTTATTGATTTTTCCGGAATAGAGGCGCCGGTACTTGTCATCTACGGTGGTAAGGATCCTTACCTGAATTATGAACTGCTGGGTAGAATTTCCGGTGAACTTCCGGCAGGTTCCGAAATGCAGATGATAGACGGGGCGTCTCATGTAGCTTATATTGAAAAACCGTATTACCGGAAGTTTCAGCGCATGCTAATTGAGTTTTTGAGAAAGTAATCAGGTACGGTATTGCCGTTGTTTCAAGCCGGAAGATATTTCTGTATTCTTCCGGCTTTTTTGTGCAAGGATGGAAAAGGAATTACCCGCGGGAAATTTTTTGTCCGAAAGCCTGCTAAGAGAAGGCTTTATCCTTAATCCGCCTGTCCCGTTTAGTGTTCAGACGGGTTATGTACACTGTCAGGCAGGGCATTCTTTTTATTTACGCGGTTTTCATTCCAGAGATACAGGTTCGCCAGAATGGTTCCGGATATTGAGTGCCATACACATGATACGGCCGAAGCAATGGCGGCTTCAGGGATTGTCGGGAAGAATTTACTGCTTAAGCCGGTGGCAAGTCCCGCATTCTGAACACCTACCTCGATGGACAGGGTGCGTCTTTTGGCTGTGTTCATACCGTTCAGTAAGGCAACGGCATATCCTAAAACATAACCTGCTGCGTTATGCAGGAAGATACAGGCAAATATAATCAGTCCTGATTCAAGGAATTTGGTTCCATGTACCGCAATTACACTGCCAACAATGCAGGCAAAGGCAATTACCGCAATTCCCGGCATGACGGAACAGATATCTTTAAAGATTTTTCTTTTGCCGAACAGTATGTTGCAAAGAGAACCGATTCCTACAGGAATAAGGGTTACAATGATAAGAAAATTCACCATTGACCATGGATCCATTGAGACGTTCTTGTCAAGCAGAAGGGTGATGAGAAGAGGAGTCATTACAGGAGCCAGTACGGTGGATACGGTTGTCATCCCTACGGAATAGGCTACGTCACCTTTACAGAGAAAACTCATGATGTTTGAGGATACGCCACCGGGACAGCTGCCAACAAGAATCAGCCCCAGGGTAAGACCGTCAGAAAGATTAAAAAGTTTAGCAATAGCTAATGCGGTGAGCGGCATGATGGTAAACTGAGCTACAGCCCCCATGCAGATGTCAAACGGGTGTTTTGCAAGTACCTTATAGTCTTCGGCACTGAGGCTTACGCCCATGGCCAGCATTATTACCGCCAGTACCACCATCTGACTAATTCCTGACACCCACGTAAAAAGTTCCGGAATAAAAAAAGCCAGTACACCGGCTCCAACTACGAAAAATGCAGTGTATTTGACCAGTACGGCACTGGCACTGCTGAGAATTTTAAGTAATCCCATAAAAGCTCCGATTAATGGTTATTAAGTTTTCAGTCTTCGTTACAGTAACGGATACCTTATGTTTTTAATGAACATGTGCTATTTTAAAACTTTTTTAATTTCATTCAATCCTGAAAGTACCAGTCATAGCGCCAGGTACTTTTCAGAAAATGTCATGGCATGAATTTTGCTCGGTTTTTTGTTAATATGCTATTGTAGCCAATAAATTCAAAAACTTCTTAGCGAGCTTTACCTGTTTAGTAATCAATCGTGCATGAGAATGTCTGCTTTTTTAATGTATATTTACGAATTCAACACAATCAAACGATTCTAAAATCTTATCGAATCTAGAGAGGATGTTTTCAGTTGTCACAGAAATAAATTGGCCATATTATAAGAACGAGTATGTTGCGTCTTATTGGAACCTTTTCTTTTTTTCATCAGGCAAAAACTTTGCCAATTCTTCCACCAGTTCATATACTTTCGTACCAGGAGTAATCATCGCCGGAGTTTTATTCTGATTATCTGTTATAATTTTTTTTGCATATTTTATGGCAAGTTTAGGATTGCCATATTCTAATAGGATATCGAAGATATTATCCATATTCTTAGTATATTTACTTAATTTTCGTTGAACAAACTGTTTATTAAGATATTTGATATACTCTTCTCTGTTGTTATTCGACGTATAGTACGAGAAATGCAAGATAAACCAAAATTCAATACACTCATTACTCCATGCTGCATGATATTGTATAGGTCCGTCTTGTTTATTTAAAGATACTATTCTCTCATAAACTCCGTTAAATCTACGTGATGGGAAACTATCTTTATCATATATGCACCATATCTGTCCTTCTTTTAGTTTATTCTTTTTTACATATTCCTCAGCCTGGGACAGGACACTCATCGTTTCTGCCCCACACGGTTCAATCTCAATCAAAACAAGATTTTTGTATATTGGGTTAGATTCTATGTGTGTCTTAAAACCTTTAAAATAATTTGGCTCCGTTTTTTCACCTTCACAAAAAATGTAATAGCGATATTCCTTTTGTTCTAAATATTCTAGCTTCCTCTTCCTTTTCCATGTTTCCATGCCTGCTTTTTTTGTCATTTAACCACCATGTTTCCATGCCTGCTTTTTTTGTCATTTAACCACACTCCAGTCTATAATATTCTTAAGGTATGGTTCTGCCCCATATTTGCCTTCAAGGTACTGTTTATCAAACTTGGCGTCTTTTCTAACAGAGGAACCATCTGAATTCTTGAATTCTACTAATGAATATAGTTTGGAATTTTGTTCATGACCTTTCGCAACGAACCAAATTTCATCTCTTCTGAAAATATCACTATTCATAGTTGATAAATCGTGTGATGTAAAGATAAGCTGAGCTCCGTGTTTATTAATTTCAATATTGTTGTAGAGCATTATAATATGCTTAAGTAATATAGGGTGTATCTTCGCATCTAGTTCGTCAATAACTAACGTTACTCCATTTGTTATGCTGTCAGCGATAAATGGTAATAAGCCAAAGAGTTTCCTGATGCCACTGGATTCTTCTTCAATATCTAATTCATATGATTTTCCGTCAATATTGTGACTTGTAAAAATCCGGATGGATTCGTTATCTTTTTTTTCGATTCTAAAGTCCTCAATATCCAAATCCATTTCCTTTATCATATTAAGAATTAATTCCTTTGTGTTGGCTGAATTTGCAATTGCCAATCGAAGTTCTTGTACAGGACTACCATAGTTTAAAAATCTAATTCCTTTTTCAAACCAGTTAATGCAATCTGCTATTACTTCATTTTTTCGGTATGTCATACCTAAATATGACAAAAGCGGAAGGGTATCTGATATGTCATCACTGACTGTTAACTTGCTAAATTCCCTCCCCATATTTATTTTTTCGCCATCTCTTTCAAAAATATCAGTAATCCTACTGAAGTTTACTTTCTTCATAGAAAGATATTCATATTGTATTTTATCTTTCATAACATGAAGAATGTAACGATATTCTGCCTTAGATGTTAGAAAAAATAATTCAAATTCTGTCGGAGCATTTTTACAATATTCATTGAATGCGAAAGGAACAATCTCCTTGTTTTTCAAATAAAATCTGCTTTGTTCATCAGATTCAGCAATATATAATGGACGCAAAATCTTTAATTCCAGAGCATGGATAGCTGCTAACACATTAGATTTCCCGCCACCATTTGGTCCATATATAACAGAAACCGGCAGTAGATTTTCGTCATTATTTGTTTTTATCAGTCTGTCTTTATGCTCGGATATAGCAGTTGCCTGCATATCAAATATCATCTCGTCCTTAATGCTCTTGAAATTTTTTACAATAAACTGACTTAACATAGTAAATCCTCCGTTTAAACAAGTATATTCTTAAAATTTG
>OMYE01000096.1 GCA_900315145.1 uncultured Pseudomonadota bacterium
ATGGAGAATAAGAAGAGTGACGGTAAATTCGGCAGCCTGAAAATCGGTCTGGTTACCGATTATCTCACTACCGTAAATCTCTCATATGAATGTCAGGTAAGATGTATAACTCCGGGAAACTATAAAGAGGTTCTTACTGAATGGCGTCCTGATTTGATTTTTATTGAATCCGCCTTTCACGGCTACAACTGGAGCTGGAGCTACAAGCTGGTAAAACATTCCAAAATATACGGCCGGAATGATTTGCGCCAGTTAATTGCTCTCCTTATGCTTGCAGATGATCTCAAGATTCCGACAGTGTTCTGGAATAAGGATGACGGGGCGTTTTTTGAAGAGTTTGCCGATGTGGCGGTAAAGTGTGATTATATCTATACCACGGATATTAACTGCGTGGATAAATACAGGCACTATCAGTCCGGAATAGGTGCGGATCTCAATAAGAGTGAGGATAACCGTCATGTAGGCGTTCTTCCTATAGCCTATCAGCCGCGTATTCATTACTTTAACGGCTTTAATTTTAAGAAAAACAAGCTCTGCTTTGTAGGCTCCTACTACCGGAAGATTCTTAATTCACGCAAGCTGTTTCTGGATACAATTTTTGATGTATGTGACGAGGAACATCTGAATGTGGACATATATGACCGCAACAGTACCAGAATTTCCCGTTTTATGGAATTCAAGTTTCCGGCAAGAAACTGCATTACCACTTTTCCAAAGCTTGATTATGAAAATACTGCTCAGGCGTACAGAGATTATACGGTATGCCTTAATGTGAATTCTGTTACCGATTCTGCTACCATGTACTCAAGACGCCTGATAGAGATCCTGGCCTGTGGAGGAATAATGGTGACTAATGCCTCTCCGGCGGTTGAAAGCATATTTAAAGATTTCTGTACGGTCATACACAACAGGGATGAGGCTGCCGAAGTTCTCCCTCTCATGCTGACAGCCCCTTCAAAAGAGAATATGCAGAAAGCGGAAGCCGGATACAGGTATGTATCACAGTTTCACAGCTGGGAAAAGAGACTGGAAGTTCTGGCAGAGGATATGAAGTTTTAAAAATAAGCCCCTGATTCTTATTAAGAATCATTTAACGGTAAGGAATAATACATAAACTGAAGTCACTTCGGGAGCTGCCGGGATAAAGTCTTTGGAACTGATTTTCGGCAGACATGTCTTAATATATGACCGGAGATTATGTTTTACAGTACCGGCTGACATCAGCTTCATCAGGGTGAAGGTGTTCTGTTTATATCAGGTGAAGAATGCTCTTTATGAAAGATAAAATCCTCTTGAAGACATTTTGTTTATTTTTTCAGAATACCGTTTGCTTTTGATTTTATTTATATTTATCCGGATTTAACTCCGGACAGCAGCCTGTAACAGGCTGCTTTTTATTGACTGTTGATATTGATTAAACCCGACAGTTAACCGTTTATGAGGTTCTGACAGATGGTTGTTTCTATAATTATTCAGATTCTGTTAATTCTTTTGGTGCTTTTTTTTGTGGTCTTTACCGGATATGAGATTCTGGAATCACAAAAAAAATACAGGAGTAATTCAGACCGCAGTCTTAATGAAGGTGATTCATCTAAGAAGAGTCCGGCGGACAAGACTCAAGATGGTGCTGAAGCAGAAAATCCTTTTGTTTCCATCCTGCTCCCGGTATGCAATGAAATTCATGTTGTTCATCAGCTTCTTAAAGCTGTTTCCGGTATTAAGTATACTCAAGAGAGATATGAGATCCTTGTTCTAGATGATTCAACCGGTGATAAGGCGGAACTCGTAAAGCTTCTTGTTGATCACATTAATGGAGATGTGTCAATTGACGCTGAAAGCGGGGATATCAGTAAGGATACTGATGGTGCTCATACTCCTGAATCAGCAGTTAAAATTCAGTACTATCACCGGGAGACTCATGAAGGGTTCAAGGCCGGCAATATTGCCTTCGGACTTTCTAAGGCTAAAGGTGACTTTATTGTTATTTTTGATGCTGACAGCATGCCTTCACCAGATTTTCTGAATAAAACCATGCCGTATTTTCAGGATTCTAAAATCGGCTTTCTGCAGACAGCCATCAGATTTAAAAATGCCGGCAGAAATTTTGTGACCAGATTTCTGAACATGGAGATTTCTCATAAGGATGACATGACTGACAGCCAGAATACCTGTCAGGATTTTGTTTCCCTTACCGGTTCCTCCTGTGTCTGGAGAAGATCCTGTCTTGAAGATATCGGCGGTATCAGTGATAAAACCCTGAGCTTAAAGGCTGGCATTATGCCTACGTTAAGGATGTTGTCTCAGTGGAGGAGCTTCCGGATACCGTTTCCGCCATGAGAACCCAGAGACACAGATGGGCCTACGGACTGGTTAAAAATTCATTTATGTACACCATGGGAATGCTTACCAATGAAGAATTCTCAGTTGCCAAAAAATTCAATGCCTTCCTGCTGATGTCACAGTCCTTCCTGCTGGCTTCCTTCTATGCGTTGCTCATCCTCAGTCTGCCACTTGCTCTGGTTACCGAGCATACCGGCTGGGTTTTCAATATCACCTGTTTTATTTTCCTCATGACAACCGTTATCTGGGGCTATAACAATATTTGTGGTATTAATTTAAGCGGTATATCCGTAAATGATGAATTAAGTGATAAGTCCCGAACCTCTAAAGATTCAGAGAACGCACAGGAAGAAAAGACTGATGTTATCACGGCTCAGGAAAACGGCGGGGCAAAATGCTTTTTGGAGTACATCGGATATGTACTTATGTATCTTCCGCTCTCTCTTTATTATTTTGTAGCCTCTTTAGAAGTTATTGCCGGAATTAGGAGTTCCTTTATTCCGACTCCTAAAGGCGGGGAGACAATGCCTAAAATCAGAATTAATTCGGTTCTCGCATGTCTCGAGAAAATATCTTTACTCTATGCAATTGTCGTTATGATTACCAGTATCTGCTACAGTAACTACTGGATACTGTTCTACTCAGTTATATGTACATCCGGTTTTATGCTGACCCTCTGGCTCAGTATGGCAGAACGTCAGGAAAAATACTTTAAGGAGCTTAAGCATGTGGTTATCACCGGTGCAACAGGGGAAATCGGCGGAGCTCTTGCCAGAAAATATGCGGCTCCCGGCAGACATCTGACACTGAGCGGCAGAAAGGAGGAGAGACTCCTTGAGGTTAAAGCTGAATGTGAAAAGCTCGGCTCCACTGTTTCCATAAAGGTTCTGGATTTACGCAATACCGATGAACTCAGAGCCTGGGCCGGTTCCTTAGGTGATGAACTCCCGGTTGATCTCTTGATAGCCAATGCCGGACTTAATACCAATATAGGAGAGGATTTACGCGGTGAACCTTTTGAGGAGGCCAGAGCTCTGGTGGAGGTTAATCTCCTCTCAGATATTGCCCTGATTGATGCCGCATTGCCGGCAATGCGTAGACGCGGTCGCGGTCAGATAGCCATATTCTCTTCACTGGCTTCATACTACGGTCTGGTGTACACCCCGACATACTGTGCCACCAAGGCGGCGCTCCGTAACTACGGTAACTCCCTGAGAGCCTGGTTGAAGCCTGAAGGTATCAAGATTAACGTTATTCTTCCGGGATACATAGACTCACCTATGTGCCGGGCCATGCCGGGACCAAAGCCGTTTCTTATGCATGCTGACCGGGCGGTGAATATCATAAGCCGGGGATTAAGCCTTAATTTGGCTCGAATTTCATTCCCGTTCCCGCTTAATCTGGGAATCTGGTCACTCTCATTTCTTCCTCATTGTCTGGCGGCTCCTATTGCTGCACTTTTCGGTTACGGCATTATGAAACCACATAATACCGGGGAATCCAAGAGTTCAGATAGTGCCGGCAATGAAGAAAACAGTGAAAATAAGAACTAAAGAACGATAATCCCACATAAAACAGCAGATCCGGTAAGGACGGCTTAAGGCAGATACCGGAATGCTGTTGTTTTTTTTGAAGTGACGCGACAGACAGATTTTTCGCTGACAGAACAGTGAATAAAACGGAAAGGATATAAATATTGAAAAAGCAGTCTTTTTATCAAAGATTTAATCTCTCCTCAGTTTAATATGTTTACATAAAATTTCAGTATGATATAGTGTACAGTTGTATAAATATTGTTAATTTTTCTTGAATTTTAAATTATTAAATTGTTGTTTTAAACGGCTGTAACTGTGGGTATACTCAGCGAGAGTGTTGCTGTTCAGCCTCAGGTTTAATTACCATGAACTGCTTTTAAGAAGTGATTGTTGCACCCTTTATCTGTGAGACGTAAAGAGTAGGCCGTAATATGTCGTAAAGAGTACGGAGTGACGGAAACAGGAAATATTGAAAATAATTACAGGTCACGTACAAGGTATCGGATAAATAGGCAGTTCAGGACGTTCAGGTTATTATTAGTGTTTAAGTATTTTAAATTTAATAGATGGGTCTGTGATCCCTCAAAGTCATTGCAGGAGAATGAAAAGGCCCTGAGAGCAAAATCTGTCGGTAAAAGACAGCTTGCTGATAATCTAAATACTCTCAGTCGCGCTTTTATTGAGAAGGATCCTCAGGAGGCTCTGCGATTAATAAACGAGTCTTTACAGCTTGTACCTGACGTATCAAGAAAAAAATGGTACGGATTCCGCCTGTTTGAAAATGGTTTTGTTATTGAAAGCTATACCGTACTTAACGCCATTCCTCAGGAAAATTTTGTATCAAAATCAGAAAACCGTCTTTTTCTGAAAATATCAGCTATATACAACAATATACTTCCATTAAGACAGAGAATCGCCGAACTCAGTAACGATGATAATGATAAAAATTCCACTACGGAAATGCTGTTAGACTCGGAGATTTCCCGTAACTCAGTAAGTTCTCCGGCTCCTCAAAAACAGAATGATGAAGGAACAGCGGAGGCAAACGAGGAACAGCGTACCTGGTCGTGTGACTTATCTTTAGGCTTTGTTCATGCCGAGAACTCTCTTCGTAAAACAATTTTAGACAAAAATCTGCTGGCGAGCTATCTCTTTGAACTGGCTCAGATTGCCTTTGACAAATATCCTGATGATGCCCTGCGCTGTGTTCGTGAGTCGGTGGCGCTTAACTACAAGGACTACCGGGTTCTCTGGCATGTATCCAAGTTGCTTGAACTACAGCGGGTGGAGGAGGCTTATAAACTGCTGTTCGTAATAGACAGAGAGCACCTCTCAAGCTACAACGAGGTTTATAAGTACAACGGTCTGATGGCGGAAATTGAAAAAAGACTGTCCGGAATGCCTGAATATTCTGTCAGAAAGTTCGGAATTTACAAAGGTATGATTAATCAGTTGAAGGGCGGGTATCCGGCAAATTCGTACACGGAAGGGCAGCCTTCCGCTGTCGGAATTCCCGCTTCATCAGGATTACCGGATAATTATGCGACTGTAAATTCAGTTAATTCAGCTACCGGAATCCTTAATCCAGCTGAAAGTGGAACTTCTGCATCAGAGAGAACTGAAGCGGGACATTATGAATCATCAGATGCGCGGTATCAGAAACAGTATGCCGCTCTTAAAATTAACGATATGCTGTCGGGTAACCGCAGTCTTAAGACAGAGAGTGCCGGACAGGTATCCGCAGGACTTGCTGCGAATATGCTGTACTCCGCAGGCTACGGAAACAGTAGAGAAAACAGTCAGAATGGCGATACAACCGACCCCAGGCGTAGTAACAGCAGCGATAAAAGAGAGTTAAATAACCGGGATACAGGTAAGGATACGCACAAACAGCAGATTTCCGAATCCCTTTATAAAAAAAGCGGTGATGCCTCTCCAAAAGACCTCAGTCATTCCGGTGTTAATCCGGCAGAAGCTGTTACCGTAAATCAGGATATTACCGCACAGGTAAAAGAGAATGCCGGTGACAGTGCTTCCGCATCCGGCCCGTCATTAGAATCCGACAGATGGGTAGACAGATGTCTAAACCGTATGAAGGAAATAGGGGAGAGCAACGGCTGTAAATACTATACCAGAATGTCATTCCGGGTCGGAGTGGTAAGTGATATTCTTTTTTACCGATCCTTAAGTCCCGCTGCTGATTTTATCTACCTTACCAGAGATAACTATCTAAAAGTCATAAATCACGGGCTTGACTGCATGTTCTTTGTGTCAACCTGGAAGGGCTTTGCCAATGCGTGGCAGGGACTTGCGAGTGATACTTCAGTTAAAAAGGTGGCAGTTGACCTTATTGAATACAGTAAATCCAAGGGGATTCCGGTTGTTTTTATTTTTGTGGGGGATTTAAAGGATTATCAGCTTTTTCTGCCGTTCGCCCACCAGTGTGATTATATTTTTGCATCCACACACGAGTGTCTTAACAAGTTTGCCATTGACTGTCCGAATAAACCGCTGTTTCAGTATTCATTCTGTATAAATCCTCATCTTAATAATCCTGTCGGTCTGCAGGAGTACGGCAGATACCGGGAAAGTTCAGATTTTATCTATGTCTGCAATTATGATGACAATTCAGGATCTGATAAGGAATTCTTCGATAAAAAACAGCTGGAGGGGGCGTACTCCGGACTTTCAAAATTATTTGACAGCGTACTGGTTGCAGGAATAAATCTCAGAATAATAAGCAGGGCAACAGGTGAACTGAAGCCGAAAAAACATACGCTGAAGTCAATGCTGTACAAAAAATATCATGAATATTTTCATGAATACCCTGATGATGATTTCGTACAGAAGATACCAAAAGTATGTCCGTGGATTATCAAAACTGATGCTACCCTGAATGATCGTAACGTTTTGGAAAACAGTACCTATGATCTGTGTGCATCCGGCGCTCATATCGTGTCAAGATACGGTCAGGGCATGAACTGTCAGTATTCCTTTGTCAATATTATCAATGCATACAGTGACCTGGAATCAATGGTTAATGCCTACGCCAACGATGAACTGTATTTCGGTCAGATCAACAATATCAGAAGAATTTTTAATAAATATACCTGTTATGACCGCATGGGGGAGGTTCTTACCAGTATCGGTCTGCATCAGGAGGTTTTTCCGGCAGGTGTTCTGGTGGTGTGCGAAAAAATTACTGAAAGCATTCAGTATTCATTCAACCGCCAGACGTGGGAGCACAAAAAATTATGCATCAAGGCGGATCTCACCCCGGAACTCATCAGATCCTTTAAGGTAATTACTTTCTTTGATGATGAGTTTTTCTATGAAGAGTACTATCTTGAAGATATGATTAATGCCTTCAAGTATACAAACTGCAGTTTTATCACTAGAGATGTCTATCTTGACGGTAATCACTATAAAGACGGCGGTGTGCAGAATAATTATGTTTCCGGATACCGATCTTTATTTACAACCGTTTTCTGGATTGATGATTTTGCCGTGGAAGATATTCTTATGGGCTCATTTGAATCTGAGAACGGCTATGCAGTTGACCATTTCAGTCTGATAAGGAATTATCCGGCTTTTGAACAGTCGGTAAGAAAGCCGGAAAGCTTTAAGCTTTCGGTGATAATACCGATATATAACAACGGCATCATGCTGCTCAATAAGGCCTTTGCCAGTCTGCGCCGCTGTTCCATGTTTGAAGATATGGAAATCCTCTTTATCGATGACTGCAGTACGGACGTTGATACACTTGCCATGGAAAGCTATCTTGCTAGACATTACGGCAACATAAAGCTCTACCGCTTTGAAGCGGAATGCAGCGGTTCAGCCTCCCGGCCGCGCAATAAAGGTGTAGAGCTCGCAACCGCACCTTATCTTGTATTCCTTGACCCTGATGATTCCGCATGTGAGGATGGCTACAGGTATCTTTACGAAGAGATTACAGAAACTGACTGTGATATCTGTGTGGGCAATGTGTACTGTCAGAAGAAGGATGTAACCAGATTCAATTATTTTGAAAAGGTTAAAAAGTACTGTTCTCTGATAAGCTTTGAGCATGGTTTAAAGAAATATCTGCCGGCTCTTTCCTTCATGACGGTAAGAATACATGCCATGATGATCAAATCATCATTTATCAAGAATTTCAGTGAAAAACAGATAGACGGGGCCATAGGACAGGATTCACTTTTCTCCATGCAGATGCTTTCAAGTGACGTCTTTGTGAGATTCATTAATAACTATGTGCAGATATACTATGCCAATGTGGAAAATTCCGTAACTAATACGGTAAACGGCACCTTTTTTGAGAAATTACTGATACTTCAGCCACATAAAATAAAATGGCTGAAGGATAATAATCTGCTGGTATCCTTTATGAACAGTAAGTTTAAGAGCTATACCCTTGACTACCTTTTTGTCAAACTGGTAGGCGCCAGGGTTGACAGTGCCTGCAGCAGTGAGAAGGCTGTCTATGAAATAATCCGGATGTATATGGAATACTATGACGGGCGCAGTCAGATAATTAATGATTTTATCGGCAGATGTCAGTCCGGAAAGCATAATGAAATCAGACATATGCTGCAGGAATATTACAAAAAGAGATCTGCCCAGAATAAATCTCAGGTAAAGGAAATACCGGCGGAAATGTAATCCGTATGTTCTGTATGTGATGTTGCGCCCGGGGGCATATTAAATTCAGATTTCTGAATAATGGAACAGGGTATTTTCCTTTGTTTTTCAGGTGAACCTGAGAAGTTTGGCGTAATTATCTGCGAAACATCACGTAGAACTCTAATAGAAAAAACCATAATCTTTGAACAATAAGACGGTTACAGCTATAATGGCTGTTTAAGGATTCTTTCAGATTTTCTTTATGTTATATGGTATCCGTTATTCTTTTGAACGGATCGTGAGTTGGAACCTGTATTTTTTTGTATATGTCCTTTTTTCATCTATTCAAGCAAAAGGTAGTATCCCCTGAAGATTTGAGTAATACGGATTTTCAGACTGCTGAAAAAAATATAAAAATGAGCAGTGCAGGCGGTAATACGCTTGCCGGAAAGCTTTTTGAACTGGCAAAGTCTTCCTTTGCCACGTATCCTTTTGATTCTTTGCGGGTGGCAGAAGAGGCAATACAGATAAAAAGTACCCCGAGCAGACTGAAATGGTATGCCTTC
>OMYE01000112.1 GCA_900315145.1 uncultured Pseudomonadota bacterium
CACTCTAGGTATTAAAATACCTGCATTCAAGGGGGCACTTTGGTGCTCCCTAATAAATAGAAAAAACGAATGTAATAAAAGGTCTTATTTTTTTACCTTGTAAAATCGATGCTGGTTATCCAAAAAAACGACGTAAAAAACATTGGTATTCAGATTTGAATCCGCTGAAACATCATTTTTGTTAATAACGAAACCTGCAAGCCGCTGATCCCCTTCGAGTCTAAAGCGAGCCCATCTCACTCCTGCCGGAACTCCTTTGGGGTGGTGAAAATCCGAATTATTTGGAAAATCACCGTATACAACTAATACCTTGGAGTTTTTATTACCTATTCTTTCTTGTTCCCAGTGTTGTCTGCTTTCTCCTGAATAATATTTCAGCTTTTCCATAATTTTTCCAAACTGATTCGGAGTTAAATCAGAAAACTTATCTCCCTGTTCAGAATCCAAATATCTGAAGTTAAAGGATAATAATCCTTCAATTTTTTCTATATCCGAGTCTATACTTTCCGTTGGGAAATTTCTTAATCTTTTAGGACCATCACGGATCTATCATTTCTTAAAATGTTTGTTTCGGGCTCATCAAGTCTGTATCCATAGCATTCGCCTTTATCTTTTTCGAACAGATAAGTTCTGTATTTGCCAAGAATGTCCATTATTTCAGGATTAAAACTTGTAAATATCATTTGAGCCTTATGGGGATTTGATTCTGAATCTGTAAAAAGTTCAAGTAAATGAGGCTGTATGTCCGGGTGAAGATTAATATCAAACTCATCCAAAATAATAACCCAGCCTTCATTTACACTTTTATAGTAGTAAAGCAGATTAATAAAAAGAGCTCTTGTCCCCGTTGATTCAGAATGAATTTTAAGCTTAAAAAAAGAGTCGCCGTTCACATGGGTAAACAAAGGAAAATATTCTTTATTTCCATCGGAATCCTCGTGATATTTGATTTCTATATCTGAAATTCCCGTATCAAATTTTTTTATTAATTTTTTGGCAAATAACAAAGCATCGGGATCTTGATAGTATATTTTTGAAACTGAAGGTACTGCTTTGTCAATTTCGTAGATAAGCCCTCTATACGAAACATTGATTAAATTTCCGGCAAAAAAAGAATAGATACTGTTTATTTCTTCTACTGCATACTGCTTCAGTGTGCTAATGACGGATGCATTGTTTCTTAAGATAATATTTATAGAATTGTCAAATATTTTATTTGCCTTGATACTGTTAAATTCCCTTTCCAAAAGAATATTTTCTTTTTCATTACCCAGTATTTCGAATACAGTTTCCTTTATAACCCGTTTTTTCTGAAGAACCGCTTCATAACGATATTCTCGATTATCAGAATCACGAAACTCTACGTAAAACTCGGAATCATCAGAGCTATCAAAGTAAGGATCAAAATTTATTTCTGAATCTGGATTGTATAAAAAACTGTTTTTGACAAAATCAACAATAAATGCGTAAACCTTTAATGCTTTGGTTTTCCCTGATGCATTTGCCCCCATAAAACCCATTATCAAAGAGAAATCATTATTCAAAGACACATTTTCAGGAACATAACCGTTAAGTCTTAAGTCGATGTCCAGCCATTCTTTAAAACACCAGCAGTTTCTGGCACCATATCCTAATAACATTGAACCTCCGTCTAACTTTTATATTGATTTTAATAGATAAAAACAAGATTTGTCAATTACTGACAAATCTTATTTAAAAAAGTACTTAAGAAAAGAAAACCATGTTTCAAAGCAGCTCTCTGAACAATATGTATTTACGATAGATTTTAATTCGGACATGGCTGAAAAAGGCTTATGCATGCCACCATGCTATGACAGATGTTTTTGTGTTTTATGGTTTGGTAAGAATACGGGATTGCACTAGAATCAACATGTTGAGCATGTATATTTTTTTATCACCACAGAATCAATACTGATCGATACTGATTGTGCCGGCAGATCTTATGGCTACTTTTATAAAAAAATCCGAAAAAAGTAAAAAAAAGTATCATATCTTTGCAAAATTAAGTATAATTCGCATCTTAGAATATGTCGGTGCCTCCGGAGCCTGTATAAAAAGCGCCGCAGGTAATTGAAAACAGACATTTTCTGAAGGTTTGAGTTTAATCCACGGATGGATTAAATGTTTGGTTAGCCGTCTAGACAGGATGTTAAGACGTTTTTATATTTTTTTATTGAATTTTATTTATTATGAGTTTTGCAGAATTATTCGAAAGCAGTACCCCTAAGGCTAAGAAGAACACTTTAGGTGAGTTAATTCACGGTATCGTAGTTAAAATCGAAAGTGATTTCGTATGGGTTGACGCAGGTTTTAAGTCAGAAGGTCAGATTGATATCGCTGAATTTAAGAACGCTAACAACGAAGTTGAAGTAAACGTTGGCGATCAGGTTGATGTTGTTCTTGAAAGCATTGAAGACGGCGAAGGCAGAACAGTTCTTTCTCGTGAAAAGGCTAAGCGTCTTGAATCATGGGCTAGACTTGAAAAGGCTCACGAAGACAAGGAAATCGTTAAGGGTATCGTTGACGGTAAGGTTAAGGGCGGCTTTACTGTTGCTATTGATAATATTCGCGCATTCCTTCCTGGTTCATTAGTAGACAGCCGTTCACAGAACGAACAGCTCGAAGGCAAGGAATTAGAATTTTTAGTTATTAAGCTCGATAAGGAACGCAACAATGTAGTTGTTTCACGTCGTGCTGTTCTTGATGAAGATGATTCAGTTAACCGTGATGAAGTTCTTGCTAACCTTGAAGAAGGCAAGATCGTTAAGGGTAAGGTTAAGAATCTTACTGATTACGGTGCATTCGTTGATCTCGGTGCCGGTGTTGACGGTCTCCTCCACATCACTGATATGGCCTGGAAGCGTGTTAAGAACCCTGGTGAAGTTGTTACTGTTGGTGAAGAAATCGAAGTTAAGGTTCTTAAGTTCGAAAAGGAACGTCAGCGTGTATCTTTAGGCCTCAAGCAGTTAACTGCTGACCCATGGACTGATGTTGATAAGCGTTATCCAAAGGGATCTGAAATTGAAGGCGTTGTAACCAACATCGCTGACTACGGCTGCTTCGTTGAAATCGAAGAAGGCGTTGAAGGTCTTGTTCACGTTTCTGAAATGGATTGGACCAACAAGAACGTACAGCCTTCATCAGTTGTAAATATCGGTGAAAAGGTTAAGGTTAAAGTTCTTGAAATCAGCGAACAGGGTCGTCGTATTTCTCTCGGCCTCAAGCAGTGCAAGCCAAACCCATGGCAGATCTTCAGTGAAAAACACGCTAAGGGTGACAAGGTTGTAGGTAAGGTTAAGAGCATCACTGATTTCGGTATCTTCATCGGTCTTGAAGGCGGTATCGACGGTTTAGTTCACAACACTGACTTAAGCCATGACAACAACGGCGAAGCTGCTCACAAGTACACTCGCGGTGAAGAAGTTACTGCAGTTGTTCTTAACGTTGACCCAGAAAAGGAACGTATTTCTCTCGGTGTTAAGCAGCTTGAAGAAGACGCTATCTCCAAGTTCTTAGATGCTCACAGAGAAAGCATCTTCAAGGGTACCATTGAAGCTGTTGAAGCTAACAGAATCACTGTTGACTTAGGCGACGGCATCAAGGGTGTAATCCGTGCTTCTGACGCTTCTTCTGATCGCATCGATGACCTGACTACAGCATTCACTGTTGGTAGCACTGTTGAAGCTAAGAAGGTTGGTATCGATCGTAAGAACGGTACAATCTCTCTTTCAATCCGTGCTAAGGATGAAGCTGAAGACAGAGCTGCTATCGAAGCTATCAAGAAGTCTAACAGCGAAGTTGAAAAGGGAAGCAACGCTATGGCTGAAGCATTCAAGAATGCTAAGCAGTAATAAGCTCCCTGAGACTGTCAGTTTCTAATCAGAGATGACGGTTTCAAAGTAAAGAATGAAACGGTGTGGTTTTGAAGACTGCACCGTTTTTTTGTTGTTACTTTCACTTTGTTTTTGGATGAGCAGTTCAGAAACGTTGATAAGGGGCCGGAATTATTATTTTCGCAGAGGTTTAAAACTGACGTCCTGCAGAACATGATTAAGGCAGGTGGATAAAAACAGGATAATTACCGGTATACAGTGTTTAAAACGGCTGTTTTTCCGTAAAGCTTTTCCTTTTCAGTCCAGGTCGCACCGGAATCTATAATTTCATGAGATCCATGCACTATAGTTAGATCTGAAGGTTTTAATAATGTATAATATACACATTGTTTGATCTCATACCTATAAATAAAAAATTACAGTTCGGATATTTTAAGATGTTTAAAAAATTATTTACCTTTGTTTATGTTGTTCTTCTCTGTCTTATAGCAGCGGTAGCATTAACCATAGGTATTTCCAATTCATCCATGGTGGAATTCAATGTTTTATTTATGAAGTCTGAATTAACCGTGAGTGCTATTTCATCAATATCCGCAGTGTTTGGTTTTGTGGTAGCAACACTCATCTGGGTGCTGGTTGTTATAAAGTTAAAGCTTAAGGTAGCTTCCTTAAACAGACATATCAAAAAACTGGAAAAGAAATATTCTGTTACCGCTCAGGATCTGGACATTGCCAATGAACGTCTGATGCTTGATGATAAAACTTCTGAACAGTAATATATTATTAAGAGAGTTTTTTATTAAATAAAAGCAGTCTTATGTTTGAATTATTATTCCTCTTGTTGCCGGTGGCAGTATTCTATGGCTACTTTATGGGCTTTAGAAACGCCTGCAAAAACGAGCAGTCGGAAAAGAATAAAAAATTTGGTTTTCTGACTAAGGGGATTAATTATTTTTTATACCGTGAGAATGATAAGGCTGTAGATGAATTCATCCGTTACTATGATTCAGATACCGAGCACTCTTTTGAAGACGGTCTGGCTTTAGGGGCTCTGCTTCGTGAACGCGGTGAATTGGAAAAAGCAATCAGATTTCATAACAAGCTTCTTATGTCGGCTGAACCGGTGCAGCGATCAGCCGTGCTTCTTGAATTAGCCCGTGATTTTATGAATTCCGGACTGCTCAATAAATCCGAAGATATTCTGAAGGAACTTATAAGCTACAATTCTGAAAGAAAATCAGCGGTCATGCTGCTTATCAAACTTTATGAGCAGGAGAAGGAATGGCAGAAGGCCATAGGTCTTATTGATGCCTTTGACTGTTATTCCTCTGACAGTCTCAGACAGAGACAGTCTCAGTTTCACTGTGAGCTCGGCAATGAGCTGTATGTGCGACAGAATTATGCCAAAGCCAATGATCAGTTTAAAAAGGCCGTGACTATTAATAAAAAATGCGTCAGAGCTTATCTTAACATGGCAAAAATTCTGATTGAGATAGGGCAGACCAAAAAAGCCCTCAGCTATATTCAGGATGCAGTCAATGCTGATCCTGAAATGATTCCGGTATGTCTTAAGTCCCTTGCTAAATGCTTCTTTGCCGGACAGGAGGAGGAACATCTTGAGGTGCTTAACTCATGGCTGCAGATTTCAGAAAATCCTCATCTGGTTATAGCTATTTCTGAAATTATGGCCAAAACAAAGACCAGAGAGGAAATCGATGTCTTCCTGCTCAGGGTCTTAAAGAAAACTCCAAGCTTTGAGCTTTTTTCCTATGTATGGGAAAGAATGTATTCCGACTTAGGCCCCGAAGATCAGGAACGTTTTACCGTGCTGAAATCTATTATGGATGCGCATCAGGTAAACAATCACCGCTTTATGTGTCATAAGTGCGGGTTTAAGTCATCAGTCCTTTTCTGGCAGTGTCCGAGCTGCCATAACTGGGAAACCATGAAACCGCATCAGATTACTGACTGGAAAGCCTCGGCAGGTTCTACTGAGAAAAAGTATAATGATAAGGATATTATCTAAACGTCAGGGGAATGTGGAATAAGGCTGGTGTATTCCTTTTTTCCTGCAATTAAATACAAATCAAAATAATTCAATTCAATCCAATCCTGCCGGCGACATCTCCTTATACTTCTTAAACAGTTTTTTTGATGCTTTCTTAAAGCAGTTTCTTTATGAGTAACGCAAAATTTAAGAAGGTATGCAGTCTCAGGTCCGGTAACTCCAGTGATTTTCATGAATGTATGTGGATAACACGTATAACCATGACACGCAAAAATCCCTCTGATTGTCATTACTGATTGTCCGGAATTGCCGGAGATTGCTTGTTTCTCTAAGAGCGGTTCTCAACCGATGCAGTACTACCCGCGCAATATCAACAGAAATAATGAAGCCCGAATACTGTCTTTTGTGTACACTCAAAGTGGTTAAATGGTAGTTGAGATCAAAAGGCTGACTACTCTGTGAGGTTTAAATCGTCGAAGTTCTGTTACATCTAAAAAACATGGCAGGATTTGAACTGATCTAAATAACGTGTAAAAC
>OMYE01000123.1 GCA_900315145.1 uncultured Pseudomonadota bacterium
CGGCAGAGCACAGTAAGGCTTAAGCTATGATAAATTACGAACCGGTTAATACATCACTATGGAAATCTATAAAAAAGAATAAACTGCAGAAAAAGAACAGCTTATTTTGACAAGGTAACAGTTCTGCAGTTTACAGGAGGAAACTAGTACACTTCGTTATGATATTCCTTAAGAATATTCTTAAGTCTGTTCATTGTATCCGCTTTTGGCGGATGAATATCGTTAAGCTGATATGGATCATTGAAGAAAGCCCATTTGTGTTTTCCCATCTCATGATAAGGAAGGAGCTCCACGCGTTCCACTGCATCACCGAGTTCACGGATGAATTCCCCCATTTTACGGGCATTTCCGTCATCATCGGTATAGGTAGGCACCACCACAAGTCTTATCCACATCTTTTTGCCGTGCTCTGCGAGATAACGGGCAAATGCCAGTGTATCAGCATTGGAACGCCCCGTGAGTTTCCTATGAATTTCATCATCCATGGCCTTTAAATCTAGAAGAAAAGTATCTGTTTCATTTATTAAATCCACAATATCCCGGGTATAGTTGTGAATCCCGCCGTTAGTATCCAGACAGGTATTGAAACCTGCCGCATGAACCTGCCGGAAAAGCTCGGCGACAAAGCGTGGCTGCATGCTTGCCTCCCCTCCGGAGGCTGTTACACCGCCACCGCTTGCTTTAAAAAACGGAGCATATGTTCTGATTTCATCCATCAGTTTACCGACTGTCACTTCTTCACCAGCCTTAAAATCCCAGGTATCACGATTGTGACAGTAAAGACATTTAAACTGACATCCCTGAAAAAATACTATATACCTTATTCCCGGACCGTCCACGGCTCCGCCGGTTTCAATCGACTGAATTTTTGCTGTAAGCTCCTCAGCCCTGCCGGCAACTTCCTTCTCCGCAGTGGCAGATAAAGATTTTTCTTCTGACATAAAGGTATCCTGCTCCATTATTAGCTGTAAATAATTCGAATACACCGCAGTTTAGCAAACAACAGCAACGGTGCCATAATATGATTTTACCTTACAGAAAAATAATTGTTAACCTTCATCGTATATAATATAAGAACAGATTGATAAAAGTATTAAGTTTGCTGAACATCAGGCAGCATCCATGTTCATACATACAGAGATTAACCATGAACGCCAGTTTTAATCCCAAAGGTATTCTAATTACCGGAAGTAGCGGTATGATTGCGGGTGAAGTGGTCAGAAGAGTACTGACAGACTTCCCTGATTCGAATCTGATACTTCTTTCAACAAAGCCTGATAAAACAGCCACATATTTTAGCGATGTTATGAGTTCCTGCTCTGAAAGAATCCTTATTACCTCAAACATCGAGATTCTGCCTAAGACAGAGTACGGAACAGCCATGCTGCATTCAATTGATACTGTAATTAATCTGGCCGGTTATCCGGTTAGCAGAGGCATATTCATAAACAGATCAACAGTCCGTATGGTTAGAGAATCGAGAATCACCTACACCGGAAATCTTATCAGCAGACTTGCTGCATCAGGAATTAAACCCGAACTATTCATAAATGCGTCCGCCACAGCCATTTACGGCAGCCGGGATTCTGTTCTTACGGAAAAAGATGAGATTAAAACAGACACCGGCGAACTGGCAGGTATTGTAAAAGAATGGGAGAATGAGGCCTCCAGAGCCGGAACACTTCTTTCATCAGGAGTGACCCTGCTAAGATTCGGCAATGTCATATCAGTTAAGGGAGGTTTGCTGAAAAACACCCTTTTCCTTACAGGCAGAGGAATTCTTCCTGTATTCGGAGACGGCAACCAGATAATTCCGTGGATTTCCCTAAAGGATGTAGGAAGAGCCGTTTCATTCATCATCAGCCAAAAAATTACCGGAGCCGTAAACATGTGTCAGCCCCGGAGAACAACCGCTACTGAACTATTTGAAAAAATCAGCATAAAACTCTGCAACCGTAAACCGATACTGCGACTGCACATCCCCGCCCGAATTATCAGACTTACCCAAAGACACGCGGCAGTAGCACTTCTAGACTCGGTTCCAGCATTTCCTGAAGAGCTCTCGAGAAACGGTTTTGTCTTCAGTAATGAACTGACTCTGTGATCCACCAGAAAACACCGAAGAATTTAAAAACATGATACTGTCAGGAAAGAATTTGCAGTATACAGTTCGTTATGATTGGATGACAGGAAACACCTTTGTTTCCCGTGAATAATTTCTGATAAAAAAGGAATCCCCGGAAATACGGCCTTTCAGGATACAACAGGTAAAAATACAGGGTTTTTTACCGCTTCCTATATAACAGCTGGTTCCGGGAATTCCGAAAAAAACTGGGATCATCAGAATAGATGGTCATCTTAATTATCAATTATTCTTCATTCTTTTTAATAAAAAGCTCATATGTTCCATCATCGTTTTCTGTGATGTTCAGTACAATGTGTCCTTCATCTTTGACACTTCTCGGTACATTCTGAATCGGCTCTCCTCCGTTGAGATGAACCTGCAGAATCTGACCGACATCCAGCTCATCAAGGGCAACCTTGGTCTTCACAAAGGTTATCGGGCAGTTAACATCTGTAATATCAATACGTTCGTCCGGGATAATTTCCTGTACACTCATATTCATCTCCTGTTTTTTTGATTAGTATTTATCATGTTATAACCGCTGCAATGACACTTTATGTTTTATACGGGAAAGTGCATAACTCATTAAAGCCTTCTGAAAATCAATACCGGTTTTCTCTCTGCCTGTCATGAGTAACAGCGGCGGTCAAACCGTTCCCGGCTTTCAGTATCTCAAGCGGGAATCCGGATTTTTAGTTTTAAATTTAAAGTTTCAGATCACAGGTAGCCTGTTCATAATCAATCAATTCGGTAATGGAAGGATGATCAGAACATACAGCACAACCATCACCTCTTGCAGGAAGCTTAATCTTGTGGAATTCCATTTTCAGGGCATCATAGGTAAGCAGATAGCCTACCAGCAGTTCTCCTGTTCCGGTAAGATATTTAACTGCCTCAAGAGCCTGCAGAGAGCCGATTACCCCGGCCATTGCTCCGATCACCCCTGCCTGCTTACATGTAGGCACGGCATCCTTTGGCGGTGGATTTTTAAAAATACAGCGGTAGCATGGTCCTTTTCCAGGAATTACCGTAGTAAGCTGTCCTTTAAATCTGATAATCCCCGCATGGCTGAACGGTTTTTTTGCCATTACGCACGCATCATTTATAAGGAACTTGGCCGGAAAATTATCAGTTCCATCCAGAATAAAATCATAATCCTTAATAAGATCCATAATATTGGAACTGTCCACAAAATCCTCGTAGGTATTGACTTTGATATCCGGATTGATGGCCTTCATAGTTTCCGCAGCTGAGATTACCTTTTTTACTCCCACATCTTTAGTGGTATGAATAACCTGACGCTGCAGGTTTGATAAATCAACCACATCGGCATCAGCAATACCGATGGTTCCGACACCGGCAGCTGCAAGATAGAGTGCCGCAGGTGAGCCAAGCCCGCCGGCTCCGATAATCAGCACCTTGGATTCAAGTAGTTTCTTCTGCCCCTTAACACCAATCTCGCTAAGCAGAATATGTCTGGAATAACGTTCCAGCTGCTCATTAGTAAATGCCATATGCACCGCCTCCCATGAAGTAAAGGAATTCGACCTCATCACCTTCTTTGAGAACCGTCTCAGCGAATGTTTCCGACTTGATAAATTCTCCATTCACTGAAACGGTAACATACTGTGGAGTTTCCACCTTTTCAATTTCAATCAGTACGGCAACAGTAGTACCTTCCGCAACTTCTTTTTTCTTTCCTGCAACAGTTATAAACATTTATCTTTCCTTTTGCACATTATTTATTATAACTAAATGACATAAAACCATTCATAACCGGGTTTTACCTCTTCCACCTGCCATTTATGATCAGCAGACAGATATTCCATTTCCGGATTCTTTACCCTGACCTTAGTATTGGCAGGCACAGATGACGTAATAAAAGTGTTTCCTCCGATAACCGTATTATTGCCGATAAGTGTATCTCCCCCGAGGATTGAGGAGCCCGCATAGATAGTCACATTATCGCCTATGGTCGGATGTCTTTTAAAACCTGACAGCTTCTGACCGCCCTTGGTGGACATTGAACCGATAGTTACCCCCTGATAAATTTTTACATGTCTGCCTATTACGGCAGTTTCCCCGATAACAATCCCCGTACCGTGATCAATAAAGAATCCTTCACCAATCTTAGCTCCAGGATGAATATCAATGCCGGTTTTGGTATGAGCGTATTCCGACATAAGTCTCGGAATAATCGGTACATCCAGTGCATAAAGTTCATGTGCCAGACGGTAGACAGTTGTCGCCACCAGTCCAGGATATGCCAGAATAACCTCTTCAAGACTTCCTGCTGCCGGATCTCCGTCAAAGGTGGCCTTAAGATCAGATTCAATCAGTCTTCTTACCCCAGGTATAGCTCTGAAGAAATTACTACATATACGAAAACTTTTTGCCTTTCTTGCGTCATCCGTAATATTCTCTTTACTTCTGCTGTATTCAAGAGACTTGACCACCAGTTTATTTAAATGATAGAAAATATTCTCTACGGCAACGGCAATGGAATGCTCCCGGTTGTATATTTTGATGTTTCGATCTTTGTAGTATCCAGGATATACAATACCAAACAAAGCATCTACAACTGAATGAACCTCCAGTTTGTCAGGCTTGCTGTAGAAATCAGCATCATCAATGGTCTTATCCCCCTTAAGATCATCTGTGAGTATCTGAACCAGTTCAGCTATTTCAGAAGTTTTATCCGCATCGTTCATAATTATTCTTTTCCCCGGTTTAACAGACCGGACTGCATGACTGCAATCCGATCCGAACCACAATTTACCTTAGTCAGGCACTATGACAGAGTTCTCAAAGCTCTTACCAGTCTGTCAATATCGCTTTCAGAGTTATAAATACCCAGTGTCGGTCTTACAGCACTCTCATAACCGAAATGTCTCA
>OMYE01000114.1 GCA_900315145.1 uncultured Pseudomonadota bacterium
ACAGTTTGCTTAAAGAGTCTGTTATTCTGTCTTTATTAGCAATATTACAGATAAAATTTTTATCTGAGGCTATTTCATTAAAAATCCTTTTCTCAGCATCATTAAGCTTTGAACTTTCAGCGAGATAACTGAAAGAATTGTACATGTCAAAAACAATACAGCCGAACTGGTAGTATGCTCTCTCAAACTCACTTCCGTCCACCTGTTTAAGAGAGATAAAAACTACCGGAAACTTTCCCATGCATTTACTGCAGAAATCCTTATATTTATCTTCCTTAAGGATATCAGTATCCTTAAACCATTTCTCCTGCCGGGAGGTATCTCCGGGATTCTCCGGATCAAGAGAGAGAAAGTCATAGAAGGTGGACATGGTGAGAGTTTTGCCGAAACGTCTCGGTCTGGTAATAATCATGACCTTTGAAGTATTTTTTTCAAAGATAGTACTTATAAATGGAGTTTTGTCCACGTAATAACTGTTGCTTTCAATTAACTCATGAAATATTTCAGTACCGATAGCGATAGGTTTCAACATTTTACTATCCTTACAGAACAAGTCTTGTATGCATATATTCCTTAATCATGACAGTCTACCATGTCTTAAGAAAATTTTGAGTGAGATGCGGTGAAACATTTTTGAAAAACAGGAAGAGAATGCTGTTGAATGGTATATTCACCGTTAATTGAATGCTTTTTAAACTGCTATCGAAATATTTATTTTTTATATCTTCATATATCTTCAAACAACCATTTTAAATTTTAGAGAATATTTATTATAGCCATCCGTCTATTGAGTGCCGTCCGAAGGATGTCTGATAAACCTTAAAACACGATCCGCATCAGACATCCTGCTTAAAGCGAAAAATATTTTCACAAATTGATTAAACAATCAACAAAGAACTCTACAAATCAGTATTATAATGCTCTTATCAGTTTTAAATTATACGAATTATAGAAAGATATTAATATTTAATAATCACACATAAAATAATCTATTCTAAATAAACCGAGTTAATTTCAGTAAACGTCTGATAATAAGACAGTGACGGGCAGGCTGTACATCTGTATGTGAACAGGCAGGCTACCTGCAGGATAACCTGCAGGATAACCTGAAAAGAAATGCTTCAGGCGGATAATAAAAGCTTAGAGTCCCCATCCGCCCGGTGTTTTTATAGTCCCTTTTCTATAGTCATGCCGGTGTGTCACATGTACAGCTTTCAGTAACAAGAGGTATAAATTGAGCTACTTTAACATTACCGGAATGAACTGTGCCGCCTGCAGTTCCAATATTGAAAGAACCGTAAAGAAAATCAGCGGTGTCAACTTCTGCACTGTCAGTCTGATAACCGGTAGAATGGAGGTGTCCGGGGATTTCTCTCCAGACAGTGTTATTCAGGCTGTACGCAAACTGGGTTACGGCATATCCGTTATCGGAGATAATGAAAGCTATGACTACTCCCTGAAAGGTCTGTCCCCGTCTCTCGCGCCGATGATTAAGCGCTTTCTGTGGTCTCTCGTTTTTCTTCTGCCGTTAATGTATCTCACTATGGGGCATCATCTGTTCGGCTGGCCCGTGGGTTCATACTACACTCTCAATATTGATCAGCTGGCCTACGCTGAGCTTATTCTGGCCTCTGTAATCATGGCCATCAATATCCGCCTTTTTCTCAAAGGATTAACAGGGCTTCTGGAGCTCAAACCGAATATGGAATCACTTGTAGCCATCGGTGTCGGAGCCGCCTTTATGTACAGCACCATGAAGGTTTTTCAGATGAACGTGTACCTTTCTCTGGGAAGGTACAACCTTATGGAATCAACTGTAAACAGCCTTTATTATGAATCCTCCGCCATGCTGCTGACAATTGTATCGTTCGGCAGGATTTTAGAGAACTTTGCCAGAAATAAAGCCACCAGAGAAATAAGACTTCTCCTGAACCGTGCGCCGAAAACGGCTCACCGGGTACTCACGGATGATGACGGCTATACCCCGGCCGACGGCAGCCCGACCATACTTTACCTTAAAAATCTGGTAACCGAGGATATAGACGCATCCACTCTTACCAGGGGGGAGGTCTTTATCGTAAAAACCGGAGAAATCATTCCGGCAGATGCCGTGGTTCTGGCAGGACGATGTTCGATTGACGAATCAGCCATAAGCGGAGAACCGCTCCCCCGGGATGTTGAACCCGGTATGCATGTTATCGGTTCAACCATAAACACCTCCGGAATAATCAGCTGCAGGACGGAAAGATCCGGTGCGGAAACCATCTACAGCCAGATTGTCAGTATGGTATGCCGGGCTATATCCGATAAAGCGCCCATAGCCTCCATTGCCGACAGAGTGTCCGCAGTTTTTGTTCCTGCTGTAATAGTTTTAAGCATTATCACCTTTATCTGCTGGTTCCTTATCTTCAATTACGGTATTACCACCTCTTTAAAGTATGCTGTATCCGTTCTGCTTGTAAGCTGTCCTTGCGCTCTGGGACTGGCAACTCCGATAGCCATAACCGTGGCCACCGGGAAGGGATTAAGAAGCGGTCTGCTTTTTAAAACGGCCACCGCTTTAGAAAATCTCGGCAAAATAAGTAATATTGCTCTTGATAAGACCGGTACCCTCACCTCAGGAAAGCTTACGGTAGGAAAAATAACCTCCCTTAACAGCGGTCTTACCGAAGAGGACATCATTTATCTTGCTGCCGTAATGGAATCAGGAAGCTGCCACCCTCTCGCCGGGGCCATAAAGGATACCGCAGTTAAAATGACCGGGAGTCTCAGTCTTCCTGATGAAGTAATCATTAACCGGATTTCCGACTACCTTGTCTCATCCGGTAACGGTAATCATATAAGCAGGATCGCCATTACCAGTCTTACTGAAACTCCTGGATTCGGCATCCGTGCAAGAATCAACGATGTTCCTTTCACCATAGGCAGACCGGCATCACTCCTTAACTCCGGAGCCTACAGTAACAGCGACAGAGTAGAGTCAGTTATCCGGAACCTCAGTCATGCTCCGATGGTCGCTCTGGCATCGGCAAAGGAAATAATCGGGATCATTGAGTTTCAGGATCAGATTAAAAACAAAAGTGAAATTGCCATAGCCGGACTCTACAAAATGGGTATCAATCCGGTTATGCTGACAGGTGATAATACAAACAGTGCCAAAAGTGTTGCCGCATCGCTGGATATCATCAATGTGATGGCCGGACTTCTTCCCGGACAGAAAGGTGAAATCATTAAACAGCTCCGTTCTTCAGGCCTCACTGCCATGGCCGGTGACGGAATTAACGACGCCCTGCCCCTTACTCTTGCCGACGTGGGAATTTCCTTTAACAACGGCACCGATATTGCGGTCAACTCAGCTGATGTAATCATTTCCGGAGATAATATTCTCGGCATCAACAAGGCCGTCCATCTGAGCAGAAAAACCATAAGTGTCATTAAACAGAATCTCTTCTGGGCTTTGTGCTACAACGTTATAGGCATACCTCTGGCAGCCGGACTGTTTTCATCATACGGATACAGGCTTACCCCGATGTTTGCCGCTGCCTGTATGTCATTTTCAAGTATTCTGGTGATTATCAATGCTCTGAGGCTTTACCTTGTCAATCTATCGGATGAAGCCGTCATCAAATACGGAAAGAATGAGCTGAAAAAGATTAGAACAGACAGAAAGTCATATTTTGCTGAGTGGACAAAAACACATAAATCAATAGACATAGGAATGGAAAAAACAGACCAGACTCAGGTATTTCCGGCATTCACCGGCGATGATATCAATTCTTTCTCCGGTAACTCCAGTGAGAATATTACTTCCACTGATTGTGACCCGGACGTAATTAGTAATGATAATAACAGTGTAAAATGTAACAAGTGTTCAGCTGACGGCGATAATAATAACAGCGTCTCAGACTCACCTGATATTCGCAAAAGCCATGACTTCAGAAAATATGCGAACACTGACAGCCATAAAGATAAAACTGATGAATTGAACCATGATGATATTCCAGTAAAGACTAAGGAGAATTCATTGATTTTCGGTAAAATTTTCAGATTTCAAAAAAAGACCTCTGACACGGATTCCGCCGCAAAACATGCAGATGTTTCCGATGGAAAAGGATCATCTCCGGAAAATACAGGCAGGAACGCCGCAACGAATAATGATTCCGCGGAGAAAACAGCTAATTTAATCATTGACGGGATGATGTGTGAGCACTGCGAACAGACGGTGAAAAAAATCCTCGAAGGAACACCGCACGTTAATAAAGTTTTGGTTTCACGCTCTAGAAATGCGGCTGTTGTCCTATATAACGGTTCCCTTGACGAAAGTGCTATTAAACAAAAGATACGTGATGCCGGTTTCAACCTCTTGAGAATCATGTATTAAGCAGGAATATGCGGCGGTCTTAACCGCTGAAAGTATTATCTTTTTATCGTCTCCTCTGCTTTAATATTAAGGCATTGATTCGTCTTGCACGGCTTAATACCGTCGTATAGAAAGTCGTATAGAAATGTTCCGGAAAAACCGAGAGGTACAGAATAGTTTATCCTACAGCATACCGGAGCATTTTCTATTGTTCCTAAGCTTTTTAAGAATTAACTGTTTGCTGCCTTTGAGTATATAGACTTCAAATAAATCCATGATTTTTTTTCATGTTTTTATACCACCAAAAAAAAGGATAACCACTAAACGGCCACCCTTTGAATATACGTACCGGTTTAAAGTACGCACTTGAGATAAAACTTACTTTTTCTGTCCGATTTAAATCAGGTCAGTCAGAAGTATAGGTTTTCAGTTACTTCTTTTTTCCGTCAACCGGTGTCTTATCACCATCATCAACCTCAACTTCATTTTTCCATGAGCCCTTTTCAGCAGCTTCACCGGCAATAGCTTCATCTGTGAATGCCGCTGCTGCTTTAAAGTTGGATCTTACTGCAGAACCGGTAAATTTATACTTAACCGCATTGTTGGTATCAATACCCAGTGAACCGGCTTCGGATACCGCGTCAATATTGGCTCCAAGGAACAGGAACTTCCATCCCTTCTCCTGCTTGTCACTAATCATCTTTTTGATCGTAGCCTTACTGTATTCCCTGCTGGAATTCTCCTGTCCGTCAGTAATGATTACCACAACAACCTGAGTATCCTTGGCATCCTTAATATCAGGTGTTTCTGAAAGCTTGGTAATACTCTGTCCCAACGCATCAAGCAGTGCTGTTGACCCCTGAGCCACGTAGTCATCAGTGGTGAGATCCTTGACAGAGGCAATATCCTGTCTGTCATGCAGCACCTGGGTCTGATTATTGAAAAGGACGGTACTCACTCTGATAGGCTTGTTCATTTCCTTGTACTTGTGAATCATGGTATTGAAACCGCCGATGGTATCAGTGGTCATGTCATACATTGATCCGCTCTTATCAAGAACCATCAGAACTTCTGCTTTGGCTACGGAAATATCAGAGGTAGCATTCTTAATGTCTGCATTATCGTCTGCAAAAACTATCCCACTGACAAGTCCCAGCGAAATCCCCAGAACGGTTAAATATTTCTTTAACTTATTCATTCAGTATTATCCTTATATGTAGAGATACCAAGCTCCGATAAATCCAACCATTTGTAAATGGTGTGACACTCCATGCCACTGCTTAAATAATAACAAAAAACATCGTTTAACCTTTGAAAAACCGTATAATTTTTAATTAAAAGTGACTTATGAGTCATACTTTAACAATTTGACACATTTTATAAAAAAGTAACACAATTTCTATAATATTTATTGATTATAATTTTATTTATATATCAATTATCAAAAAAACTCATATTGGACATTAAGAGGTTAATCTATATTATGGTGACCAAACAGGAGATACTTTGTTAAAACTGATGAAGTCTGTCACCATAAAAGATTAATGGACGGATAAAAATTCACAATACTTTTTTCTTCAGCAACGAAAGATTGTGGCGACACTGTCGCTCGGTGGTTGATTAAAACTTTCACAAACCTCAGGACTATAGAAACCTTCCTGTTCTGAGGGTGTTTCTTTTCAAATCATGTCAAAAATTAATCTGTTTCCTCTGTTTTTTGGAAATAATCCGCCTTTTTAACTCCTGTTTTACCGTAAAAGTTAGTGATTTCTTTGCAAAATTATCATTTTTTATGTTTTTATTAGTCCGTTTATGATATGGTACGAACTATATATAAGAGGTGTTTTTATGAAGGTTCCTGAAGAAATCAGAAAGGTTAAAAGACCGGTTAATACTATTGTTGAAGACTCTGGCAGAGATGGTCCCATAATGGGAAAGTTGTCGGACATATCATCAATTTTAAGTTTGTTCCGGTTGATAGCAAGGCTAATACTGAGGTAAATCCTAAGATGCTATCATACGGTTCTGTAGCTTTGGCAAAATCTGTATGTGACGACATAACAGATGATTTGCTCGCGGTATATGATGCTGGAAAAGTATATTCCATCATGTCGCTGGCAATCATAAGAGTAATAAGACCGTCTACACCTTTAAGCCGTGTATCTGCTCACTACCGGCGAACCTTTACCAGTGTCTTTTTTCCGGGAGCTGCTGTTTCACAGAACTCTCTTGGCAATCTGATTGACTACCTTGGAGTTGATGAAGACAGAAGAAAAGCGTTCTTTTTGAAACGAATCAGTTCGGTGATGGCAGAACATCATATTGCGATTGACGGAACACTTAAGCAGGATAACAGCACGGTCAATGATTTGTCAGCATTCTCTTATAAAGCCAGAGTTAAAAACACAAAAGACATCTCTGTTATATACGCATACGATATTGAAAAAATGGAACCGATCTGCGCACAGGTATTTCCGGGTAACTGTATTGATGCCAGTGCTTACTCGACATTCATAAGAAACAACAATATCGATAAAGGTATCATCGTTGCTGACA